>NZ_JBEOWS010000001.1:0-107573 GCF_040296125.1 Streptomyces sp. NPDC002265
GGTCCGCGCAGGCGGGTCGGCCGTGCCATTGACAACGGCGTGTGCACGTTCTGTGCTGGAGTGCGGGAGGCTCCGCGACCCGGCCTCCTCGCATGACCCTGGTGACCCTGGTGGAAGGGGACAGCGATGGGACGTCCGGTCGGGATCGATCTGGGAACCACGAACTCGGTGGTGGCGGTGCTGGAGGGCGGGGAACCCACGGTCATCGCCAACGCGGAGGGCACCAGGACCACACCGTCGGTCGTGGCCTTCGCGAAGAACGGCGAGGTGCTCGTCGGCGAGGTCGCCAAGCGGCAGACCGTCACCAACGTCGACCGTACCGCCCGCTCCGTCAAGCGGCACATGGGCGACCCGGACTGGCGGTTCCCCGAGCACGGCTCCGTGGACGGTACCCGCTACCGCGCCCAGGAGCTGTCCGCGCGGGTCCTGCAGAAGCTGAAGCGGGACGCGGAGGCCTACCTCGGCGAGGACGTCACGGACGCCGTGATCACCGTGCCCGCCTATTTCGACGACGTCCAGCGGCAGGCCACCAAGGAGGCCGGGGAGATCGCCGGCCTGAAGGTGCTGCGGATCATCAACGAGCCGACCGCGGCCGCCCTCGCCTACGGCCTCGACCGCGGCGAGGAGCAGACCGTCCTCGTCTTCGACCTCGGCGGCGGCACCTTCGACGTGTCCCTGCTGGAGATCGGCGACGGTGTCATCGAGGTCAAGGCCACCAACGGCGACACCCTGCTCGGCGGTGACGACTGGGACCAGCGGATCGTCGAGCACCTCGCCGCCCGCTTCAAGGCCGGGTCCGGCATCGACCTCGGCAACGACCGGATGGCGCTGCAACGCCTGCGCGAGTCGGCCGAGAAAGCCAAGATCGAACTGTCCTCGTCCTCGGAGACGTCGATCAACCTCCCCTACATCACGGCCTCCGCCGAGGGCCCCCTCCACCTCGACGAGAAGCTGACCCGCGCCCAGTTCCAGGAGCTCACCGCCGATCTGCTGGACCGCTGCAAGACCCCCTTCCACCAGGCGGTCAGGGACGCGGGTGTGAAACTCTCCGCGATCGACCACGTGATCCTGGTCGGCGGTTCGACCCGGATGCCCGCGGTCACCGAGCTGGTCCGGGAGCTGACCGGCAAGGACCCGCACAAGGGCGTCAACCCGGACGAGGTCGTCGCCGTCGGCGCCGCGCTCCAGGCGGGCGTCATCCGCGGTGACGTCAAGGACGTCCTGCTCCTCGACGTCACCCCGCTGTCCCTGGGCATCGAGACCAAGGGCGGCATCATGACCAAGCTCATCGAACGCAACACCACGATCCCCACGCGCCGTTCGGAGATCTTCACCACGGCCGCCGACAACCAGCCCTCGGTCGGCATCCAGGTCTACCAGGGCGAACGGGAGATCGCCGCCTACAACAAGAAGCTCGGGGTCTTCGACCTCACCGGCCTGCCGCCCGCCCCGCGCGGCATCCCGCAGATCGAGGTCGCCTTCGACATCGACGCCAACGGGATCATGCACGTCTCCGCCAAGGACCTGGCCACCGGCCGCGAACAGAAGATGACCGTCACCGGCGGCTCCGCGCTGCCCAAGAACGACATCGACCGCATGATGCGCGAGGCCGAGCAGTACGCCGAGGAGGACCGGGCCCGCCGTGAGGCGGCCGAGACCCGCAACCAGGCCGAGCAACTCGTCTACCAGACCGAGAAGTTCATCCGCGACAACGAGGAGCGGGTGCCCGCCGACACCCGGCCGGAGGTCGAGTCGGCGATCGCCGAGCTCAAGGCGCTGCTGGAGCGGCAGGCCGACACGGACGCGCTGCGCGCCGGCGTCGAGAAGCTGGCCACGGTCAGCCAGCGGCTGGGCCAGGCCATGTACGCCCAGGCGCAGCAGGGCCCGACCGCGTCCGCGGCCCCGCAGGACGGGCCCGGACCGCAGGGCGCCCACACCCCCCAGGGCTCCCGGGACTCGCAGGACGACGAAGGGGTGGTCGACGCCGAGATCGTCGACGACGACCGCGACACCCGGGGCGGCGCCGCCTGACCGGTACTTCACACGTCAGTACTCCTGGCGGTACCGCTGGAGGATCCTCTTCGTCCGCTGGGCCGACGCGGCGTGCGTGGTCATGTGGTCGAGGACCTCCAGGTGTGCCGCGACCTCCCGGCGCGAGTCGAGGTACAGCGCGCCGGTCAGGTACTCGGTGAACACCATGTCGGGCAGTTCGGGCTCGGCGAAGCGGAACAGCGAGAACGGCGCGTACGTCCCCGGGTGCGGGCCCGCCGAGAACTCGGCGACCTGCACCGTGACCTTCCTGTCCTCGATGATCTCCAGCAGCTTGGTGAGCTGGTCGCGCATCACCTTGCGGTGGATGCTCACCGGGCGGCGCAGCACCGTCTCGTCGATGATCACCCACAGGTGCGGCGCGTTGTCGCGCTCCAGCAGCCCCTGGCGGGTCATCCGCAGGGAGACGTGCCGTTCCACCGCCTCGGTGCCCTCCTGCGCGATCGTCCCGCCTTCCATGACGGCACGCGCGTACGCCTCGGTCTGGAGCAGTCCGGGCATGAAGTGCGGTTCGTAGGAACGGATCAGCCGGGCCGCGCCCTCCAGGCTCACGTACAGGCTGAACCACTCCGGCAGCACGTCGTGGAAGCGCTGCCACCAGCCGGGCTGGTTCGCCTCCTCCGCCAGGGTCACGAAGTCGGTCGCCTCCTCGGCGGGCACGCCGTACGTCTCCAACAGCACCTGCACATAAGGAATTTTCAGGGCGACCTCGGCCATCTCCATGCGCCGTACGGTCGCCGGGGCCACCCGCAGGACGCGCGCGGCCTCCTCCCGCTTGAGCCCCGCGGCCTCCCGCAGCTCCTGCAGCCGTCTGCCGAGCACCACTTGGCCCACGGTGGGAGCGGGCCGACGTTCACTCACGCCACGTCTCCCCTGTGAGTCGATCAACCGGGCCAGTGTGCCACGGGATGCGCGGCAGCATCGGGGGACGATCGAATTGCATGCCGCGCCGCCGCGTCAAGTCCCCGCCGGGCGGGGCTACTTGGCGGTGGCCGGATCGGCGGGCGGGAACGGCCCCGGCGCCGGCTCGGCGGCGGTCACGTCCATCGGTGGGTTGTGACGGCAGTGCCGGTCCGCCGCGTCCGGTCCGCGTCGGCGGCCGGCGGCCGTACGATGGCCGACACCCGATCGGCGGCCCGCCCGGCCGCCGGGCCGGCGACACCCGTGACCAGCGCCGCCGCGGCCGTGATGTGGCAGGCTGGACGGGTACGCGGCACCCAGTGAAGGGAGCGAGCGCCATGGCCGTGCAACCGCTGTCGCAGAAGGAGATCGAGGACCGGCTGGCCGAGCTGCCGGGCTGGTCCCACGACGGGGAGCGCCTCGCCCGTTCCTACCGGCTGTCCTCCCACTTCGCGGCAGCCGCGCTGGTCGTGCACATCGCCCAGGTGCAGGACGAACTCGACCACCACTCCGACCTCACTCTCGGCTACCACACGGTCTCGCTCACCGTGAACACCCACAGCGTGGGCGGGGCCGTGACCGAGCTCGACTTCTCGCTCGCCCGCAGGGTGGAGGACCTGGCCCCGGGGCACGGAGCCCACTGAGCGCGACCGGACCGGGACGGGGGAGGACGCGTGCTGGACTACGACGAGGAAGCCGAACGCTACGACGCCTCCCGCGGCGGCGAGCCCAGGGCGGCGGCCGCCGCGGCGGCCGTGCTCGGCCTGGTGCCGCCGGGGACCCGGGGGCTGCTCGACGTCGCCTGCGGCACGGGCATCGTCACCCGGCGGCTGGCCGCCGGGCGCGACGGGCTGCGGGTCACCGGTGTCGACCTCGCGCCCGCCATGGCCCGCCGGGCCGCCGCCCGCCTGCCCGGCGCCGTGGTACGCGCCGACAGCCGCCGGCTGCCCTTCGCCGACGGACAGTTCGATGCCGTGTGCAGTGTCTGGCTGCTGCACCTGGCGGACAGCGACGAGGACGTGCGCGCCATCGTCGCCGAGTGCGCCCGGGTGCTGCGGCCGGGCGGGGTCTATGTGACCACGGTCGACAAGGCCGCCGCGCACAACGTGGGCAGTGACATCGATGCCGTCCTGGCCTCCCGGCCGCACCGGGCGGCCCGGGACGCGGCGCCCCTCGTGGAGTCGTACGCCCTGGCGCACGGCCTCGCTCCGGCCGGGCAGGCCCGCTTCGACGGTCATGGCCAGGGCCGCAGTCCCCGCCGGACGGTCGCGGATCTGCGCCGCGGCTGGTTCGTCACGCTGCCGCCCGGGGACCCGCTCGCCGAGCCGTTCGCCGACCGCCTCCAGGCCCTGCCCGACCAGGACCGCCCTCGCCCCGACCCGCGCTTCACCCTCCGGGCGTACCGGAAACCGGCCGGCTGAGGTCCCGACGCGGTCGGCCGGCCGGGTCCGCGCGCCGTCCACCGGGAGTTGCCGAGTGACCTGAAGCCGAGCCGGACGCCGCCGCTTCACTCCGGCCGGTATCCGGCTCCGCACTAGGAAGAAGCGTTTCCTCAGGCGTCTTCCGCCGCTGAGGCTTCCCCTTGGTCATCCCGGCAGCAGCGCGAGCCAGTTGGGCCCGTAGTTGATCGACGGCCATCGGGCCGGCTAACTCCCAAAATCTGCGACTCCTGCTCATACAGTTTCAACGCCGCAACGCGCCGCCCGTGACAGCAATTCCACCGAATGGAGCATGGCCGCCCACGGTCTGCACCCCACGCGGAGCCGTCGGCCTGCCGACGGGCCCAGGCGATGTCAGTGGCGGTCAGTAGTGTCATCCGGACAAGCATCCAACGAACAAGTCGGGGATGCTGCTGAGGCCCCGCCGGAGTGATGCCCGGCGGGGCCCGCTGCTGTCGGGCTTCTTCAGGGGCGCCCGCATGGCGACGGCCGCCATGGCCCGCGGCCCTCAGGTCACGGTGCAGCTCTGATTGCCCAGCTTGAAGGCGCCGGGCCTGGAATTCGTCCCGGACCAGCTCCCGGTGAAGCCGAAGCCCACCGACGAACCGGCCGCCACGGTGGCGTTCCAGCTCACGTTCTTCGCCGTCACCGCCGCACCCGACTGGGTGTAGTCGGCGTTCCACAGCTGGGTGACCTTCTGTCCGTCGGCGAAGGACCAGCCGAGCGACCAGCCGTTCCAGGCGCCCGTACCCGTGTTGGTGAGCTGGACGTCGGCCTGGAAGCCGCCCTGCCACTGGTTGGTGATCTTGTACGTCACCGCGCAGGCGCCGGTCGGCGTCGGGGTCGGAGTCGGGGTCGGGGTCGGCGTCGGTGTCGGGTCGGTGCCGCCTCCGCCTCCGCCGGCCGGGTCCGAGGTGTCGCCGTAGATCACGCCCCGGCCGTTGGTGGCGATGTACACCCGGCCGTACACCCGTGGGTCACCGGTGATGGCCGCGCCGGTCCAGCCCCACTGGTGTGCGTCGTCGTTGATACGCGTCCAGGTCGCGCCCTTGTCGGTGGAGCGGAAGACGCCGCGGACGCCGCCGATCTTCGCGCTGGTGTAGAGGGCCTGGTAGGACGTCCCCGTCGCCGCCTTGCCGAAGCCGATGGTGTCGGCCTGCTCGACGTTCGACAGCTTGGCGAAGGTCGTACCGCCGTCGGAGGAATGCCACAGGCCGTAGGCCCCGTCGCTCGCCCCGCCAGCCAGCCAGACATCGCCCTTGGTGCCGGGCAGCGCCTTGAAGCGCACGCTGTCGCCGCTGGGCAGTCCGGCCGCGGCGGACGCGGTGAAGGTGGCGCCGCCGTCCGTACTGACGTAGAACTTCCCGGACTTGAAGCCGTAGAAGGTCCTGGCGTCCACCCGGTCGGACTCCACGGTCGCGCCCGCCGGGATGCCGCTCGACGCCGACCACGAGGAGCCGAAGCCGGCCGTGTACTGCACGCCGGTGCCGGCCGGGCTCCACACGAAGCGGCTGCCGTCCGACGCGGCCGCGACCGTACCGCCGCCCGAGACCCCCGAAGGGTCCGTGCCCGCGAACCAGTTGGCGCCGTTGTCGGTCGAGAACGCCACATGCGCACCGGAGTCGAGGTTGCCGACCCGCACCACCGTGTTCGGGTTCGTCTCGGCGAAGTCCAGGCTGGTGGTCGTGGTGAAGTTCGGCGAGGTGTACATCATCGACGGCACCGCGGTCAGATCGGTGTGGCGGAAGCCGCCGATGTCACCGAGCGCGCTGAGCAGGGGCGCTCCGGACGGCGGCGAGGCCAGGTCGTTGACGGCCGTCTCCTCCAGGCCCTTCACCATCGGCTTGACGGTGAACTGGGTACCGCTGTCCCAGTCGGTGAGGTTCTCGGTGCCGTAGAGCGTCGCGCCCGTGCCGTACATCATCCGGGCGGAGTTGAACGGATCGATCTCCAACGCCTCGGTCATCCAGCCGAGTTTGGGCGTCTGCTCAGGCGGCGACGGATTGGCGCCCCAGGTCAGCCACGGCGAGGAGGACACGTCCATGGTGAAGCGGTTGGCACGGTTGGGGTACGAGGTGTAGTCCCACGCCTTCGTCCAGGTGGCGCCGCTGTCCGTGGAGCGGAAGAGCTGGGTGTCCGGCCACCAGGAGCTGTACGCGGTCGCCATCACCGTGCCCGGGTGCTGCCGGTCGACGGTCAGACCGCTGAAGCCGTAGTAGGTGTCCGCCTCGGCGACCGGGCTGATGTTCGTCCAGGTGCCGGTCGCGGTCGCGTACCGCCACAACTGGCCCTTGCCGCCGTCGTACGGACCGCCCTTGTCGCTGTAGGCGAGGTAGAGGTAGCCGTTCCTGGCATCCAGCACGCCCTTGTGCGCGAGGTAGCCGGTCGGCTGGCCCGCCAGCCGGGTCCAGGTCGCCCCCGCGTCCGTCGACCGGTACACCGCGTTGCTCTGGTCGGCGACCCCGACGTAGATGTTCTTGGTGGCGGTGCCCGAGGTGCCGGTGGACTCGTCGAAGGTCACCCACACGATGCCCTGGTTGTCACTGGCGTAGCCGGAGGTGTCGGTCGCGTCCTGCACGTAGTTGCCCACGTTGGGAAAGTTGGCGACCTGCGACCAGGTCACCCCGGAGTCGGTCGACCGCCACAGGCCCTTGCCGCTGGGCGCGCCCAGGTACAGCACGCTGTTCCTGTTCGGGTCGATCGCCAGACGCTCGCCCATGCCCCGGCCGGGCATGTTGCCGCCCAGCTTGAACGGCAGGTCCGTCTTCTGCCAGCCGGCGCCCCGGTCGGTGGACCTGAGCACGGCCCCGTTCCCGGGGTCCCAGCTGTTGGTGTACATGCCGACGGCCGCGTACACCTTGTTCGGGTCGACCGAGTCGGAGGCGAGGCTGACGACACCCGTGTGCCCCCAGTCGTTCCAGCCGACCGAGTCCAGCAGGGGAGTCCAGGTCTTCGTCGACTCCTGCCAGCGGTAGGCGCCGCCGATGTCGGTGCGTGCGTAGGCGAGGTTCTTCTCGGAGCGGTTGAAGACGATGCCCGGGACGAAGCCGCCGCCGTCGATACGGGCGTTCTTCCAGGTGTACGACTCGGCGGCGACCGTCACCTGTTCGTCCGGCGCGGCCAGCGCGGACGCCGTGCCCGCGAGGAGGCCGGCCGTGAGCGCGAGCACGGCCATGAGGATGCGGGTTCTTCGCACGATGGGTCCTTCCTTGACGGGGAGGAACGGGGGAGAGGAACAGAAAAGGGGCGGGACGCGACGACCGGGCGGCCCCCTGTGCGGGTGGGGGCCGCCCGGCGCGGTACGCGGAGCGATGGCGGGGACCTATTCGAGGAGCTCCGCGTACGAACCCATGGCCAGGGCGATGTCCGCCTGGGCCCAGAAACGGTGGTACGTGAACACGGGCGCGGCGCCGCCCGCGAGATAGGACGAGATCTTCGACCAGGCCGGGTCGTTCTTGTAGAAGGACCGCAGCGAGGTGAAGGTCGAGGACGAGCTGATCGTGTCGCCGTTGGGCATCTTGCCGGTCCAGCCGCTGGGCACGTACACGCTGTCGTTGAAGCGGCTGTAGTCGGTCCGGGTCTCCGGCACGGCGACGCCCAGGCTGTCCTGGTAGTTGCCCCACATGCCGTCGAGGAGCGCCTTCGCTGTCGTCTTCGCCTGCGCGTTCCCGGACTTGGCGGCGTAGTACGTCAGGGTCTTGGCGTACGCGGCCGCCACGCCGACGTCGTTGGTGTAGTCGGCGACGGTGACGTGCAGACCGCTGTTGGCGCCGGGGCTCGACGCGTTCCAGGTGTCGGGCTGGCCGGACCACTGGAGCGTGGAGGGGATCAGATAGGTGCCGTCCGGGTTGATCGTGGTCTTGGACAGCGCCCAGGTGACCCACTTGTCGAGGACCGCCTTGGCACTGGCGCTCCCGGTCTGCTGGTAGTACTCGGCGACCCGCTCCATCGACCACGCCTGGAAGCCGAACCACTGGTTGGACGGCGGGTCGTGGTAGACGGGCTGCTGGTCGTAGTACATGCCGTAGAAGGTGGACGTACCGGCCGGCGGGGTCGCGTACCGGCCCGCCCAGCTGTTGGTCGCGCCGCCCGCGATGGCACCCTCGCTCGACTGGAGCCAGCGGTAGAACTCCAGTTGCCGGTCGAGGGACTTGGCCCAGTCCGCCTGGCCCGTGGCCGACTTCGGCTTCAGGTCGGCGTTGGCGCTGAGCGCGTAGGCGGCGAGGGGGTTCTGGTAGCCGCCGTGGACATGGCTGGAGCCGATGCGCCAGGCCCAGCCGGCACTGGTGTCGGTGGCGCCGCCCCACGCGTAGTACCAGGACAGCAGGTAGGACGAGGCGTCCTTGCCGGTACCGGCCGCGCAGGTCGACGGCCCGACACAGTTGCCGATCTTCTTGAAGTACTTGTCGTACATGGCGTAGCGCAGATAGTCGCCCATCTTCGCCGCCTTGCCGACGGTGGCCGACACGTCACCGCCCTTGCCCTGGGCCTTGGCCCATACGTCCGCCCAGTACGCGGCCTGCACCGCACGGGCGTCCGCGTCCGGGGCGTCGGTGTACTTCCACTGCTTGGCGTACGACGAGTCGCCGGTGAAGAGGTCCAGATAGCCGTTGGTGCCGCCGTACTTGAAGGCGTCGCAGGTCGGCTGCGGCACCGTCTCCCACACCGACTCCTGCGGGCCGCGCTGGAAGGTGTTGATGTACGAAGGGCCGGTCGCGGTCGGGCCCGCCTCGCACTTGCCGGGCTCGTTGCCGTAGCCGTAGACGTTGTCGACGTCCTGGATCCAGTGCATGCCGTAGACGTCGTCGGTGCCGTACGCCGTCTTCAGCTCACCGGCGATCGGGTCCGTACCGACGGAGACCGCGGTGTCGAGCTTGGCCGGATACTCGTTCGGCGTGTCCAGCTCGGGCGCGTAGGTCGCCGGCTTCGAGGCGTTGTAGAAGGAGCTGGTCGGCTGGTCGGCGTGGGTGGGGATCATGTACTTCTCCATGAGGTCCCACGCACCGTTGAACTTGGTCCAGTCGCCCGAGACCTTGCCGTACATGGCCTGGAGCCACAGGAGGTAGCTGTACGCCTCCGACGTGGTCTCGTGCCCCTGGTCCGGGGCCTCGACGATCAGCGTCTCGACCGCGTGGTACGGGATGCCCTCGGGCGAGAAGTAGCCGTTCGCCGGGTTGGTGATCTTCCCGTAGAGGTCCAGGAAGCGGGCGTCGTACTCCTTCGACGCGGCGATCTGCGTGACCGTCACGGTGGCCTTGGTGTAGCCGGTGGCCGTCGAGTCGAAGGTGGCCGCGCCGGTCCCGGTGGCGGCGGCGGTGACCGTCACCTTCTGCGCAGTGCTCCAGTTGGACGGCGTGAAGGTGAGCGAGGCGCCGCCGGTGACCGACACGCCGGTGTTGCCGCCGGTGCGCGCGGTGGTGACGGTGACGTTCGCGCTGGGCTGCGTCGACAGCTTCAGGTCGTAGGTGGCCGTCTTGCCCTGCTGGACGGCCAGCTGGCCGGCCGAGGCCACCACGGCGGGACCCGAGGCGATCGTGATGCCGACCGGGGTGGATTCGGCCGACGCGCCCAGGCTGTCGTAGGCCTTCGCGAGCAGCGAATGACTGCCCACGGTCAAGCCAGAGGCCGAGAGCGAGTAGGGCGCGCTGGTGTCCGTGCCGAGCAGCGTGGTGTTGTCGTAGAACTCCACCTTGCTGATCGTCGCGCCGTCCGCGGCCGCGGCCGTGGCCGCGAGCGGGACCGCGGTGCCCTGGGTGTAGACCGCGCCCGCGGCCGGGCTGGTCAGCACGGCCAGCGGCGGCTGATGGGCGCCGGTGCAGGTGGTGCCGTTGACCGCGAAGGAGGCGGGGGCGGTGTTGGTGCCGCTGTAGCTGAACTGCGCGCCCGTGCTCACCGCCGCGCCCGCGGCGATCGTCCCGTTGTACGAGGCGTTGTTCACGGTGATCGCGGTGCCGGACTGGGTCCAGGTGCCGTTCCAGCCGTTCACCAGCTTCTGGTTGCCGGTGTAGGCGTAGGTCAGGGCCCAGCCGCTGATGGCGTCCGCGCCGCGGTTGGTGAGGGTCAGGTCCGCGGTGAAGCCGGAGCCCCAGTCGTTGGTCTTGTAGTCGACGCTGCACTGGAGCGTGGCCGCCTGGGCGGGGGCCGTGCCGACGGCGAGCATCGACAGGGGGAGGGCCAGTGCCGTCACGGCGGCGGCCCATAACCGTCGTACGGCTCTGCGCCTTCGGGGTGGGGGATGCATGGTGCTGGTTCCTCCTTGTTGCGGCTGTTGCGGCTCGGAGAAGTCAAGGCTTGAACCAGTGGGAGCGCTCCCATAGTGGGGACGGGGGTAGGGGCGGTCAAGACACTTGAAGAGTCGAAAAGATTCGATGAACACGTCGTCGGCCACATTGAGGAAAAGTCAGCGCACCCTCTGTTCTTCGCCGTTACTTGGCGCTACCTTCCTTCGCACCAGTGGGAGCGATTCCAACAGTCGACGCGTCCGCCACGACGCGCCCGAGCTGCAAGGAGTCGCTCATGCGACACCCCCCGCGTTCAGGTCTTTTAGTCGTGGCCGGTGCGATCGCCCTCATCGGGACAGCGGTCGTACCGGTCGTCACAGCGCAGGCGGCGACGCCGGCGTGCACGGTGCAGTACTCCGTCGTCAGTCAGTGGGACTCCGGCTTCCAGGGCACCGTGAGCATCACCAACAACACGGCCGCCCTGAGCAGTTGGAGCCTCACCTTCGACTTCGCCGGCGGCCAGAAGGTCACCCAGGGCTGGAACGCCAAGTGGTCCCAGTCCGGTACGGCCGTCACCGCCGTGAACGAGAGCTACAACGGATCCCTCGGCACCGGCGCGAGCGTCAGCGCCGGATTCATCGCCTCCTGGTCGGGCGGCAACACCCCGCCGGTCACGTTCAAGCTCAACGGCACCACGTGCAATGCCGACGCGGAGCCGTCACCCACCCCCACACCCACCCCCACACCCACCCCGACCGAGCCGCCCTCGGACGGCAAGGCGCCCGCACTGCACGTCTCCGGGAACAAGCTCGTCGACGCCTCCGGTGCCACCCGCCGGCTGCTCGGCGTCAACCGGTCCGGCGGCGAGTTCATGTGCGTGCAGGGGTACGGCATCTGGGACGGACCGGTCGACGACGCCGCGGTCAAGGCGATCGCCGACTGGAAGGCCGACACCGTCCGGATACCGCTGAACGAGGAGTGCTGGCTCGGCCTGTCCAACATCAAACCCCAGTACTCCGGGGCCAACTACATCAGCGCGGTGAAGGACCTGGTGGCCCGGGTCGAGGCGCACGGCATGACGCCGGTCGTCGAACTCCACTGGACCTACGGGCAGTACACCGGCAACTCGGCCGGCTGCTCCGACGTCCACGCCACCTGCCAGAAGCCGATGCCCGACATGCAGTACTCGCCCGCGTTCTGGTCGTCGGTGGCGAGCACCTTCAAGGCCGACCCGGCCGTCGCGTTCGACCTGTTCAACGAGCCCTACCCGGACCGGGCCACCGCCACGACCACCCAGGCCTGGCAGTGCTGGCGCGACGGCGGCAGCTGCCCCGGCATCGGCTACGAAGTGGCCGGAATGCAGGATCTGGTCGACGCCGTCCGCGGCGCCGGCGCGCACAACCTGATCCTGGCCGGCGGGCTCGCCTACTCGAACGACCTGAGCCAGTGGCTCACCTACCGGCCCACCGACCCGGCGGGCAATCTCGCCGCCGCCTATCACGTGTACAACTTCAACACCTGCGCGAGCGAGAGCTGCTGGAACTCCACCCTCGCCCCGGTCGCCGCCCAAGTGCCGCTGGTGGCAGGGGAGATCGGCGAGAACACCTGCTCGCACGCGTTCGTCGACCAGGTCATGAAGTGGTTCGACGCCCACGGTCTGTCCTACCTGGGCTGGACCTGGAACACCTGGGACTGCTCATCGGGCCCGTCCCTCATCTCAGCCTACGACGGCACACCCACGTCGTACGGAGCCGGGCTGCGCGACCATCTGCGCGCCCTGAACGGCTGATCCGCCCCGCGGTCCGGCACGCGCTCCACCGTGCAATCCGTCAAGTGCTCCACCGTGCAATCCGTCACGCGCTCCACCGTGCAGTCCATCGCGTAATCCATCACGGAACACCACAGAAGGAACCCGCACTCATGAGCCGTAGCAGAACAGCGGTACTCGCCGCACTGGCGCTGATCGCCGGCGCCACCGGAGCGGCCGTCACGGCCGCTCCCGCGTCCGCCGCCGTCCCCTGCACCGTCGCCTATTCGGTGCAGAACCAGTGGGACACGGGCTTCACCGCCAACGTGACCGTCACCAACAACAGCGCTGCCAAGAGCAGTTGGTCGGTGAAGTGGGCCTACGCCGGCAACCAGAAGATCACCAACGGCTGGAACGCGAAGATCACCCAGAGCGGTACCGCCGTCACCGCCAACAACGAGAGCTACAACGGGACGCTGGCGACCGGCGGTTCGGTCAGCTTCGGTTTCCAGGCCTCCTACAGCGGCACCAACGCCGTCCCGACCGCCTTCACCCTCGACGGCGTGACCTGCAACGTCGACGACGGGAGCAGTGGCGGGGGCGGCGGTGGCGGCGGAGGCGGCACCGACACCCGGGTCGACAACCCCTACGCCGGGGCCAAGGTGTACGTGAACCCCGAGTGGTCGGCGAAGGCCGCGGCGGAACCCGGCGGCAGCCGGATCTCCAACCAGCCCACCGGTGTCTGGCTCGACCGCATCGCCGCCATCGCGGGCGCCAACGGGAGCATGGGCCTGCGCGCCCACCTCGACGCGGCGCTCGCCCAGAAAGGAACCGGCGAGGAGGTCGTCCAGCTGGTCGTCTACGACCTGCCCGGACGTGACTGCGCGGCACTGGCCTCCAACGGCGAACTCGGCCCGACGGAGATCGACAAGTACAAGACGCAGTTCATCGACCCGATCGCGGCGATCCTGGCCGACTCGAAGTACGCCTCGCTGCGGATCGTCACCACCATCGAGATCGACTCGCTGCCCAACCTCGTCACCAACACCGGCAGTCGGGCCACCGCCACGGCCGCCTGCGACACCATGCTCGCCAACGGCAACTACGTGAAGGGCGTCGGCTACGCCCTGCACAAGCTCGGCGCGATCCCCAACGTCTACAACTACATCGACGCCGGACACCACGGCTGGCTCGGCTGGGACGACAACTTCGCCCCGTCCGCCCAGCTCTTCTACCAGGCCGCCAACGCCGAGGGTGCCACCGTCGCCGACGTGCACGGCTTCATCACCAACACGGCCAACTACAGTGCCCTGAAGGAGAACAACTTCACCGTCAACGACACCGTCAACGGCACCTCCGTGCGCCAGTCGAAGTGGGTCGACTGGAACCGGTACGTGGACGAGCTGTCGTACGCCCAGGCCTTCCGCAACCAGCTCGTCTCGGTGGGCTTCAACTCCGGTATCGGCATGCTGATCGACACCTCCAGGAACGGCTGGGGCGGCACCGCCCGGCCCGCCGGACCGGGTGCCACGACCAGCGTGGACACCTATGTCGACGGTGGCCGCTACGACCGCCGCATCCACATCGGCAACTGGTGCAACCAGTCCGGTGCCGGTCTCGGCGAACGGCCGAAGGCGGCCCCGGCGGCCGGGATCGACGCGTACGTGTGGATGAAGCCGCCGGGTGAGTCCGACGGCTCCAGCAGCGCCATCGCGAACGACGAGGGCAAGGGCTTCGACCGGATGTGCGACCCGACCTACACGGGCAACGCCCGCAACGGCAACAGCATGTCGGGCGCCCTGCCGAACGCCCCGCTGTCCGGCCACTGGTTCTCCGCCCAGTTCCAGCAACTGATGCAGAACGCCTACCCGGCGCTGTAGAGCACTGACCCGCTCCACCGGGGCCGACCCCCTCCAGGGGCCGGCCCCGGTGGCGGTTTCCCGCCGCCTGCCGTTGCCGTCCCGGCAACGGAGGTGGCCGTCGCGCGGTGTGTCGGAGCAGGCTGACGGCAACCGGACGAGAGGCTGACTTCCATGGCGCATCACCATCATCACCACGGTCACGGCGCGGGCGACGTATCCGGCTCCGACCTGGACTGGGCCGAGATGGCCGAACCGCTGGAGGCGCAGGCGGAACTGTTCGCACCGCTGTACACCCAGGTCCTGGCCTGGCTCGGGGAGCAGGTGGCCGAGCCCGGTCTGATCGTCGACGCGGGCAGCGGGCCCGGAGTCGTCTCCTGCCGGTTCGCCCAGACGTTCCCGGGCGCGCGGGTGATCGCCGTGGACGCCGCCGACCCGCTGCTGGAGCGGGCCCGGCAGCGCGCGGCCGCACTCGGACTCGCGGACCGCTTCGCCACCCTGGCCGGTGATCTCCCGTCCGTGCTGGCCGAGTCGGACGCACCCGTCGACCTGCTGTGGGCGGCCCGCAGCCTGCACCACATCGGCGACCAGGGCGCCGCCCTCGCCGCGTTCGCCGACCGGCTGGCCCCGGGCGGGACGCTGGCGCTGATGGAGGGCGGGCTGCCCGCCCGCTACCTGCCCCGCGACCTGGGCCTGGGCCGTCCCGGACTCCAGTCGCGGCTCGACGGGGTGCTGGAGGCGTGGTTCGCGCGGATGCGCGCCGGGCTGCCGGGGTCCGTCGCGGGGCACGAGGACTGGCCCGCCCTGCTGGCCGCGGCGGGCCTGAAGCACACCGGCACCCGCACCTTCCTGCTGGATCTGCCCGCGCCCGCGTCCGAGCGGGCCCGCGCCCATGTGGCCACGTCCCTGTCCTGGCTGCGCGAGGACTGCGCCGAGGACATCGGCCCCGAGGACCTCACCGTCCTCGACCGTCTGCTCGACCCGGACGACGAGGCGAGCGTGCACCGCCGGCCGGACGTGTTCGTGCTGGCGGCGCACACCGTGTACACGGCGGTGCGGCCCGCGTAGCGACGCCCCGGTGCCGCCCGGCCGGTCGCGCGCGGGGTCCGCGGCGGCCGCGCTTGACTTCGAGAGCGCTCCAAATGATGGACTCCTCGTCGTTCACCGAGACGCAGGGGGTAACCATGACCGACTCTCCGGTCACACTCATCACCGGGGGCGGCAGCGGCATCGGCGCCGCCGTCGCGCGGCGGCTGCTGGAGGAGGGACAGCGGGTCGCCGTCACCGGCCGCGGCGAGCGGCGGCTGACCGAGTTCGCCGAGGAACTCGGCCGTCCCGAGGGCCTGTTGACCCTGGTCGGGGATGCGGCGGACTATGCGCAGATCCAGTCGGCCGTCGAGGCCACGGTCAAGGCCTACGGCCGGCTGGACACCGTCGTCGCCAACGCCGGCATCGCCACCCACGACGCGGTCGCGGACGGCGACCCCGCCGGCTGGACCGAGATGGTCCTCACCAACGTGCTGGGGCCCGCCCTGCTGATCAGGGCCTCGATCGACGCGCTGAAGGAGACCCGAGGCCGGATCGTGCTGCTCGGCAGCGTCGCCGGGTTCGTGCCCACCCCGGGCAACCTCTACGGCGCCACGAAGTGGGCCGTGACCGGCCTCGCCGAGAACACCCGTCGGCAGGTCACGGACTTCGGCGTCGGCGTGACCCTGGTCGCGCCGGGCCGGGTGGAGACCCCGTTCTGGGACGGCAACGGATCGCTGCCGCCCGGGCGGCTGCTCACCGCCGACCAGATCGCCGACTCGGTCGTCTGGGCCGTCCGGCAGCCGCACGGGGTCGACGTGAACACCGTCGTCGTACGGCCGCTCGGACAGCCCAACTGACGCAGAGCTGCGACAGGCCGGGTCAGCCCACGTCGAAGACCGCCGGGTCGGGACCGATCCGGCGGTCCTCGTTCAGGGCGCTGATCGCCGCGAGGTCCTCGGCGTCCAGGACGAAGTCGAACACGTCGATGTTCTCCTTGATCCGGGACGGCGTCACGGACTTCGGGATCACCACGTTGCCGAGCTGGAGGTGCCAGCGCAGCACGACCTGGGCCGGGGTGCGGTTGTGCTTCTGGGCGATCGCGACGATCGCCGGGACCTCCAGCAGGCCCTTGCCCTGGCCGAGCGGCGACCAGGCCTCGGTGGCGATGCCCTGCTGAGCGTGCAGCTCACGGGAGACGTGCTGCTGGAGGTAGGGGTGCAGTTCGATCTGGTTGACCGCGGGGATGACCGAGGTCTCCGAGATCAGCCGCTCCAGGTACTCCGGCAGGAAGTTGGACACGCCGATGGCGCGCACCCGGCCGTCCGCGTAGAGCTTCTCGAGCGCCTTGTAGGTGTCGACGTACGTGTCCCGGGCCGGCAGCGGCCAGTGGATGAGGTACAGGTCGAGGTAGTCCAGCCCCAGCTTGTGCAGGGAGGTGTCGAACGCGCGCAGAGTCGCGTCGTACCCCTGGTCGCTGTTCCAGAGCTTGGTGGTGACGAAGACGTCCTCGCGGGGGATGCCGCAGGCCGCGATGGCCTTGCCGGTGCCCTCTTCGTTGCCGTAGATCGCCGCTGTGTCGATGCTGCGGTACCCGGCCTCCAGCGCGGTGGCGACCGCCTGCTCCGCCTCGGCGTCCGGCACCTGCCAGACGCCGAAGCCCAGCTGGGGCATCTCGACGCCGTTGTTGAGGATGATCGGGGGGACCTTGCTGCTCACGAGCTCTTGATCCTTCGGTTGTCCGTCAAGTGGTACTCCCATCGTCAACGATCACGGGCCGTGATGCATTCCTGACGAGGGAATCCGTCCGAACCGCCGGGGAACGGCTCAGGCGTGGTAAAGAGCCTCGACCTCGTCGGCGTAGACCTTCTCGATCGCCTTGCGCTTGAGTTTCAGCGACGGGGTGAGCAGTCCGTGCTCCTCGGTGAACGGCTGGGCCAGGATCCGGAAGGTGCGGATCGACTCGGCCTGCGAGACGAGGGTGTTCGCCGCGACCACCGCCCGCCGCACCTCGGTCTCCAGGGCCGAGTCGCGCACCAGCTCGGCCGGGGACGGCAGCGCTCTGCCGCTCATCTGGAGCCAGTGCTCCACGGCCTCCTCGTCGAGGGTGATCAGGGCCGCGATGTAGGGGCGGTCGTTGCCGACGACGATGCACTGGTTGACCAGCGGGTGGTCGCGGACGCGTTCCTCCAGCACCCCGGGCGAGACGCTCTTGCCGCCGGAGGTGACCAGGATCTCCTTCTTGCGTCCGGTGATGGTGAGGTAGCCGTCCTCGTCCAGGGAGCCCAGGTCGCCGGTGGCCAGCCAGCCGTCGTGCAGGGACTCGTCGGTGGCCTTGGGGTTGTTGAGATAGCCCTGGAAGACGTTGGCGCCGTTCAGCCAGATCTCGCCGTCGTCCGCGATGTGCACGCTCACGCCCGGGACGGCCTGGCCGACGGTGCCGTAGCGGGTCTGCTCGGGCGGGTTGGCGGTCGCGGCGGCGGTCGACTCGGTGAGCCCGTAGCCCTCGTAGATCTGCACCCCGGCGCCCGCGAAGAACAGGCCGAGCCGCCGGTCCATCGCGGAGCCGCCCGACATGGCGTTGCGGATGCGGCCGCCCATCGCGGCGCGCACCTTGGCGTAGACGACCTTGTCGAAGAACTGGTGCTGCACGCGCAGCGCCGCCGACGGGCCGGGACCCAGGCCCCAGGCCTTGTTCTCCACGGCCTCGGCGTACTTCACCGCCACCTCGACGGCCTTCTCGAACGGGCCGGACTTGCCGTCCTTCTCCGCCTTGCGGCGGGCCGCGTTGAACATCTTCTCGAAGATGTACGGCACGGCGAGGATGAAGGTCGGCCGGAAGGCGGCCAGGTCGGGCAGCAGCGCGGACGCGTTGAGCTGCGGCTGGTGGCCGAACCGGACCCGGCCGCGGATCGCGGCGATCTCCACCATCCGGCCGAAGACGTGCGCGAGCGGCAGGAACAGCAGGGTCGCCGCCTCGTCGCCCTTCTTGGAGTGGAACACCGGCTCCCAGCGGGCGATCACCGTGTCCGCCTCGAACATGAAGTTGCCGTGCGAGAGGACGCAGCCCTTGGGGCGGCCCGTGGTGCCCGAGGTGTAGATGACGGTGGCGGTCGACTCGGGGGTGACCGCCTCCCGGTGCCGGTGCACCACCTCGTCGTCGAGATGGGCGCCGGCCTCGTACAGCTCCGGTACGCAGCCGTCGTCGAGCTGCCACAGCCGGCGCAGCCGCGGCAGGCGGTCGATGACGGTGGCGATCGTCATCGCGTGGTCCTCGTGCTCCACGATCGCCGCCGCCACCTCGGCGTCGTACAGCATCCAGAAGCACTGCTCGGCCGAGGAGGTCGGGTAGATCGGCACGACCTCGGCGCCGATCGACCACAGCGCGAAGTCGAGGAGCGTCCACTCGTAGCGGGTACGGGACATGATGGCGACCCGGTCGCCGAAACGGATGCCCTCGGCCAGCAGCCCCTTGGCCAGGGCGAGCACCTCGTCGCGGAACTCGGCGGACGTCACGTCCTGCCACTGTCCCTGTTCGTCCTTGCGGCCGAGCGCGATGTGCAGCGGGTCTTCCTCGGCATACCGGAAGACGACGTCGGCCAGGCCGCCGACCGGCGGTGCCGACGCCGACGGAGGGTTGGTGAACTCGCGCAAACCCCGCTCCCCGCTCTAGTGACGCACCGCACAGCGCCGTGAAAGCTACCCCACCGAACGCCAGGTCGGGAGGGGGCGGAAAGCCGGGCGAGGGCGGTCTCCGGCTGTCCAGGGGGAGGGGAAAAGGGTCGATAGCGGGGAGGACCGGACACAAACCTGACGGTTGAGTAAGTTTCGCGACCCTAATCTCCACTGAATCTGTACGACGTTGAACGACCCTCTGGGAGCGACGCCGGGCCCCCGTGCGGGGTCCGGCGCGGCCTGGTGCGCAGGCGGTCGGTCGCGGGGGTCCGGCATGTGGGGACGACGCCGTTCCTGCGCCGGGTCAAGCAGCTCACGTACCCGCTGCCGTCGCGTCGGCGCGCTCCTCGCCGGGTCCGCGCCAGCGGCGGTGCAGCCGGTCCCCGCCGCCGAGGACCGCCGCGGCCAGCGCGTCCGCCGCGCCCTGCGCCGCCGTCCGCCGCCGGCCGTGCACCAGGACGAACTCGACGCGGCCCAGCTCCGGCAGGCCCGCCCGCTCCGGCACCCGCACCAGGCCCGGCGGGACCAGCCCCCGCGAGTGCGCCATCACGCCCAGGCCCGCCCGCGCCGCCGCGATCAGCCCGTTGAGGCTGCCGCTGGTGCACGCCACCCGCCAGGCCCGCCCCTGGCGCTGGAGTGCCTCGAAGGCGAGGGCCCGGGTGATCCCCGGCGGCGGGTAGACGATCAGCGGCACCGGACGGTCGGGATCCAGGCGCAGCCGCTGCGCGCCGATCCACACCAGTTCGTCGCGCCACACCAGCTCGCCGCGCGGGTCCCCCGGGCGCCGCTTGGCCAGCACCAGGTCGAGCTTCCCGGCGGCCAGCTGTTCGTGGAGCGTGCCGGACAGTTCCACGGTCAGTTCCAGGTCGACCTCGGGATGGTCGTGCCGGAAGCCCTCCAGGATCTCCGGGAGCCGGGTCAGCACGAAGTCCTCCGACGCGCCGAAGCGCAGCCGGCCGCGCAGCCGCGTGCCGGCGAAGAACGTCGTCGCCTGCTCGTGCACCTCCAGGATCCGGCGCGCGAAGCCGAGCATCGCCTCGCCGTCCTCCGTCAGCTCCACCGAGTGCGTGTCCCGGGTGAACAGCGTCCGGCCGGTGGCGTCCTCCAGCCGCCGTACGTGCTGGCTGACGGTCGACTGGCGCAGCCCCAGCCGCCCGGCGGCCTGGGTGAAGCTCAGCGTCTGCGCCACCGCGAGAAAGGTACGCAGCTGGGAGGGGTCGTACACACCCACCACCGTATACGGCCATCACGTCACGCGATGACAGTCAGTGCGGTATGACGGATTCCCGATCACGGAGCGGGAGAGGACGATGGAGGGGGGCTTCCTGAGCGGCCCCGGACCGCAACGCACGAGCAAGTGGAGCACCGTGAAACGCCTGCGCCGGCCGATTCGGATGCCGATCGACCCGTACATCCTGCTGCTGCTCGGGACGGTGGGCCTCGCCGCGCTCCTGCCCGCGCGCGGAGCGGCCGCCGAGGTCGCCTCCGGTGCCTCCACGGCCGCGATCGCCTTCCTCTTCTTCCTCTATGGCGCCCGGCTGTCCACCCGCGAGGCGCTCGAAGGGCTGCGTCACTGGCGGCTGCACGGCACCGTCCTGCTCTGCACCTTCGTGGTCTTCCCGCTGTTCGGCCTGGCCGCCCGCGGACTCGTCCCGGTGCTGCTGACCCACTCGCTCTACCAGGGACTGCTGTTCCTCACCCTGGTCCCCTCCACCATCCAGTCGTCGATCGCCTTCACCTCGATGGCCCGCGGCAACGTGCCCGCGGCGATCTGCGCGGGTTCCTTCTCCTCGCTCGCGGGCATCGTCGTCACCCCGCTGCTGGCGGCCGCGCTGCTCGGCGGCAGCGGCGGCGGGTTCTCCGCCGACTCCCTCGTCAAGATCGTGCTCCAGCTGCTCGCGCCGTTCCTGGCCGGGCAGGTGCTGCGCCGCTGGATCGGCGGCTTCGTCGCCCGGCACCGGAAGGCGCTCGGGTACGTGGACCGCGGATCCATCCTCCTCGTCGTCTACACCGCGTTCAGCGAGGGCATGGTCCAGGGCATCTGGCACCAGGTCAGCCCGGTCCGGCTGGGTGGGCTGCTGCTGGTCGAGGCCGTCCTGCTCGCCGTGATGCTCGCGCTGACCTGGTACGGCGCGAAGGCGCTGGGCTTCGCCCGCGAGGACCGCATCGCCATCCAGTTCGCCGGCTCGAAGAAGTCCCTGGCCTCCGGACTGCCGATGGCGAGCGTGCTGTTCGGCGCGCACGCCTCGCTCGCGGTGCTGCCGCTGATGCTCTTCCACCAGATGCAGCTGATGGTGTGCGCGGTGATCGCCAAGCGCCGGGCCCACGACCCGGAACCGGCCGGCGCCGCCGCGCCGGCCGCCCCGGTGCGGACCGGCACGGTCACGGGGACCCGTTCGCGCTGACCCCGTTCGCGCCGACCCCGGCCGCCCCGCGGCCCGCCGCGCTCACCGGTCGTCCTCCCGCACCCGGTCCAGCGGCAGCCACAGCACGGTGTGCGCGAGGTCGGCGGGCGGTGGGCCGGCGATCTCCGCGTCGCTCAGCGCGCGGTCCCACACGTGGACGTCGTCGATCACGCCGGTGAAGAACTCCCGGCCGTCCATGCGCTGACCGATGTGGACGCCGAACGGCGAGTTCCGGCTCACCGAACCGGTCACGTCGGCGACGGCCGACTGCGTGCCGTCGACGAAGAGCGTCAGCCGTCCGCCGCCGCGGCGCAGCGCCACCTGGTGCCAGCGGCCGTCGTCGAAGGTGCCGGTGATGCTCACGGCCGCCGACCGTACGGCCGTCGCGCCGTCCCGCACGGTGATCAGGGCGCGCACCCGGTCGCCGGCCGGCTCCGCCCGCAGCCAGATCTGCGGCTGTGTGGTGCCCATGCCCCCCATCCACAGCAGCGGCTGCTCACCGGTGCCGGCGGTGGAGCGGAACCGCAGGGAGGCGGTGAAGTCCTTCGTGCCGAGCGGGAGCCGGTCGCTGTAGGGCAGACGTACGCCGTCGTCGACGCCGTCGAAGGACAGCGCGCCGCCCATCACCCCGTCGGTCACCCGGGCGCCGCCCAGCACGGTCGCGGGGGCGGCGCCCGGGGCCAGGTCGGCGGTGGTCGGGTCCGGGCCGCGGGGCGGCACGAGCCAGTCCCCGGAGAAGCGGGCGAAGCGGATCTCGTCGCGGGCGTCGACGGCACCGCCCTCGTACAGCAGGCCGACGGTGTCCTCGTCGATCCGGGTCAGGTCGGAGTAGCCGGAGAAGTCCGTGGTGACGGTGGTGCCGCGGTCCAGGCTGTCCCAGGTGCGGCCGCCGTCGTAGGAGGAGCGGATCATCATCCCGCGGCGGCGGTCGGGGTCGCCGGGGCAGGCCAGCAGCAGGCGCAGGCCCAGGCGGAGGGTCGCGCACTGCACCTGGGGCGCGTAGAGGTCGGGCAGGTCGCGGAAGGGGGCGGTGAAGCTGTCGCCTCCGTCGCGGCTGACCGCCTGGGTGCGGTGGCCGAGATCCGTGCCGTCCTGCTCCCGGCCGCTGACCAGCACGGTGCCGTCGATCAGCTCGGTGAGGGTCAGTTCGGAGGGTTTCTGGCGGAAGGTGCCGTCCTCGGCGACCGGCCAGGAGTCGACGGCACCGGGGCGCCAGTGCTCGCCGCCGTCGTCGCTGACGACGAGTGCCGCGTGGTCGGCGGTGACCCGGCTGCCGTCCCAGGTCTCGGTGTTGACGCCGAGGACGAGCCGGCCGGCGTGCCGGCCGCGGGTGAGCTGGATGCCGTGCACCGGGCCGGTCGCGTACCAGGAGTTCCAGTCCGCGGGCAGGATCTCGGAGCTCAGATCGCGTGGTGCGGACCAGGTCAGGCCGTCGTCGTCGCTGTACTGGAGGTGCGGGGTGCGGTCGCAGGGGACGGCACAGCCGGCGCTGTCCGTACGCCCGGTGTTGTACGTCTCCGCCAGGAGGATGCGGCCGGTCTCGCGGTCCACGACCGGCGCGGGGTTGCCGTGGGTGTCGCCCCCGCCCTCGTTGACGACCTGGAGCGGGCCCCAGGTGCGCCCGCCGTCGGTCGAGCGCTTGAGGACGATGTCTATGTCGGCCGCGTCACCGCAGTTGAGGACCCGGCCCTCGGCGAACGCCAGCAGCGTGCCGTCCGTGGTGGTGACGATCGCCGGGATCCGGAAGCAGGCGTACCCGGGGTCCTGGGACGCCTTGAACAGCACCTGCTGCCCGAACTCCGGGCCGGCCGCCGAGGGCCGGGCGTGCGCGGGACTCGGCAGCGCGAGCAGCGCGGCGGTGGTCGACGCCGTGACGAGGGTGGATCTCAGGCGTGTACGAAGACTTGACGGCATGGCGCGACCTGCCCTTCGTGCGTCTCGACATCCGAAGGTCCGGACATCTGGAGGTCCGGACGACCGGAGGTCTGGACATCCCATGTCCAAGGGGCGTGCAGCAGACGTTGGTTGGGGCCGTCCAGGCCCGACAAGGAGCGTGCGGCAGGGGATCGGGGGCGACCTCTGCGCGGGTCCGGCCGCCGGATATCGTTGGTGCACCCAAGGGTATCGTTGGGAGCACCAACGGTATCGTCGTATCATTGGGAAGTCCAATGAATCGGCGCTAGGCTGCGTTCATGTCCGAAGCCCCGATCCCCGCGATCCGCGCCCTGCCCAGCTGGATCATCGGCCGCGCCGCCGCCCGCGGCCGGACGCTGGTCGCCGAGGCGCTCGCGGCCGAGGGCGTGAAGATGTGGCACCACGTGGTGCTGTCGGCCGTCCGCGACCTCGCCCCGGTCGCCCAGGCCGACCTCGGCCGCGGTGTCGGACTCGACCCCAAGGACCTGGTGGGCGTCCTCAACGACCTCCAGGCGGGGGGCCTGATCGTGCGCGAGCCGGATCCGAGGGACCGCCGCAAGAACGCCGTGTCGCTCACCCCGCGGGGCGAGGAGCTGCTGCTGCGCTGCGAGGACGCGGCACGGGCGGCGAACGAGGTGCTGCTCGCGCCCCTGGCGGCGGCCGAACGCGACCGGTTCACCGCTCTGCTGGTCCGCGTCGCCGCCGGCCCGGACGAGGGATGACGGCACGACGGTGAGATGACCGGGGCCGGTCCGAGGCGGGGCCCCTGCGGCGCAGGGGGCGCTCCCCGCCGGCCGGGGCCCCGCCGCCGTGTCGCGGGGAGCCGGGTCAGCCCTGGGCGGCCGCGGCCCGCAGGGCGATCCGGTCCTCGCCCGCGTACACGTTCATGGAACTGCCCCGCAGGAAGCCCACCAGGGTCAGGCCGGTCTCCGCGGCCAGGTCCACCGCCAGCGACGACGGCGCCGAGACCGCCGCCAGCATCGGTATCCCCGCCATCACCGCCTTCTGCGCCAGCTCGAAGGACGCCCGGCCCGAGACCAGCAGTATCGAACGCGACAGCGGCAGCTCGCCGTTCTGCAGGGCGCGGCCGACCAGCTTGTCGACGGCGTTGTGCCGGCCCACGTCCTCGCGGATGTCGACCAGGTCCCCGTCCTCGGTGAACAGGGCCGCCGCGTGCAGCCCCCCGGTCCGGTCGAACACCCGCTGGGCCGCGCGCAGCCGGTCGGGGAGGCTTGCCAGCAGACCGGGGTCCACCCGGACCGGGGGAGTGTCGGCGATCGGGAAGCGGGCCGTCGTACGCACCGCGTCCAGGCTCGCCTTGCCGCACAGTCCGCACGACGACGTCGTGTAGACGTTGCGCTCCAGGGTGATGTCGGGGAGGACCACCTCCGGCGCGGTCCGCACGTCGACCACGTTGTACGTGTTCGCACCGTCGGCCGTGGCCCCCGCGCAGTACACGATGTTCTGCAGGTCGGACGCGGCGGCCAGCACGCCCTCGCTCACCAGGAACCCCGCGGCCAGCGCGAAGTCGTCCCCCGGGGTGCGCATGGTGATGGCGAGCGGCCTGCCGTTGAGCCTGATCTCCAGCGGTTCCTCGGCGACGAGCGTGTCGGGCCGGCTGGAGACCGCCCCGTCCCGGATCCGGATCACCTTGCGTCGTTCCGTGACTCGTCCCATGTCCTGATCAGCCCCGGTTCTGTACGTGCTGGTAGCCGAAACGGCCCTTGATGCAGAGATTGCCGTGGGTCACCGGGTTGTCGTGCGGCGAGGTGACCTTGACGATCTCATTGTCCTGCACGTGCAGGGTCAGGTTGCAGCCCACACCGCAGTACGCGCACACCGTCGTCGTCGCGGTCTGCGCCGACTCGTCCCAGGTACCCGCCGCCCGCATGTCGAACTCGGACTTGAAGGACAGGGCCCCCGTCGGGCACACCTCGATGCAGTTGCCGCAGTACACGCAGGCGGAGTCGGTGAGCGGCGCGTCGTGCTCGACCGCGATCCGGGCGTCGAAGCCGCGGCCGGAGACGGAGATGGCGAAAGTGTTCTGCCACTGGCCGCCGCAGGCGTCCACGCACTTGTAGCACAGGATGCACTTGCCGTAGTCGCGCACGTACAGCTCGTTGTCGACCCGCGGTTCCTCCTCCATCCGGGCCGCGCCGGGGCCGAACCGGTCCGGCTCCGCCCCGTACTCCTTGATCCACCCGGCCGCCCGCGGGGTCGTCGACAGATCCACCGAGGAGGCGAGCAGCTCCAGGACGACCTTCCGGCTGTGCCGGGCGCGCTCGCTGTCGGTGCGCACCTCCATCCCCGGCTCCGCCCTGCGCGAGCAGGCCGGCACCAGGGTGCGCGAGCCCGCCACCTCGACGACACAGACCCGGCAGGCGTTCTTCGGGGTGAGGGTGTCGCCCTGGCAGAGGGTCGGCACGTCCTTCCCGGCCGCCCGGCAGGCGTCCAGCAGGGTCGAGCCCTCGGGCGCGCGCACCGGCTCCCCGTCGAGGGTGAACTCCAGCAGCCGGCGCGGGATCCCCAGCGGTGTCACGGTCATTCGTACGCCCCCAGACGGTCGATGGCGGATTCCACGGCGTTCCACGCGGTCTGCCCCAGACCGCAGATCGAGGCGTCCCGCATGGCCCGGCCGACCTCCCGCAGCAGCGCGATGTCACCGGCGGCCGCCGGGCCCGTGCGCTCGGCGATCCGGTGCAGCGCCTCCTGCTGGCGCACGGTCCCGACCCGGCACGGCACGCACTGCCCGCACGACTCGTCGCGGAAGAACTCCGCGATCCGCAGCAGCAGCCGCGGCAGCGGGACCGAATCGTCGAAGGCCATCACGACCCCCGAGCCGAGTGTCGTGCCCGCCCGGCGGGTGCCCTCGAAGGTGAGCGGGATGTCCAGCTCGTCGGGCCGTACGAAACCACCGGCCGCACCGCCCAGCAGCACCGCTCGCAGCCGCGCCCGCACCCCCGCCAGGGCGAGCAGCTCGCCGAGGGTGGCACCGAAGGGCAGTTCGTAGACGCCGGGGCGCTCCACGCTGCCCGAGACACAGAACAGCTTGGGCCCGGTGGAACCCCCGGTGCCGATCGCCGCGTAGGCCTGCGCGCCCAGGTTCAGGATCGGCAGCACGTTGACCAGCGTCTCTACGTTGTTCTCGGCCGTCGGCCGGCCGAACAGGCCCTGCTCCACCGGGAACGGCGGCTTCGAGCGTGGCTCGCCCCGGTAGCCCTCGATCGAGTTGAACAGGGCGGTCTCCTCGCCGCAGATGTACGCGCCCGCGCCCCGCCGGATCTCGATGTCGAAGTCGAAGCCCTGGCCGAGGATGTCCGCGCCGAGCAGACCGCGGGCGCGCGCCCGGTCGACGGCGTGCCGCATCCGGCGCAGCGCCCGCGGATACTCGCCGCGCAGATACAGGAACCCGCGCTCGGCGCCGACCGCGTACGCCGCGATCGTCATCGCCTCCACCAGCGCGTACGGGTCGCCCTCCATGAGCACCCGGTCCTTGAAGGTGCCCGGCTCGGACTCGTCCGCGTTGCACACCAGGTAGTGCGGACGGGCCGGCTGCGACGCCGTGGCCTGCCACTTGCGGCCGGTCGGGAAGGCGGCGCCGCCGCGCCCGGCCAGGCCGGAGTCGGTGACCTCGTGGATGACCGCGGCGGGCCCGATCGCGAAAGCCCGGCGCAGGGCCGAGTAGCCGCCGTGCGCGCGGTAGTCGTCGAGGTCGGCGGGGTCCACCACGCCGACCCGGCGCAGCAGCGTCAGCGCCGGGTCCCCGGCCTGGGGGACCGCCGACACCACCGGCGCCTCCTCGGGCGCCGCGTCCGGCGCGCGCGCCGCGCGGACGGCACCCTCCACCGTCGCCGGCGCCGACACCGCGGTGCGCACCGGATCCCCCGCCCGCACCACGAGCGCCGCCGGAGCCCGCTCGCACAGGCCCAGACAGGGGCTGCGCTCGACGCCCACCCCGCTGCCCGGACCGAGCCCGGCCTCGACGTCCGCGCACAGCTGCGAGGCCCCGGCGGCCGCGCAGGCGAGGTCCGTGCACACCTGGAGCACGGTCGCGGGCCGTGGCCGCACCGAGAACATCGCGTAGAAGGTGGCGACCCCGTACGCCTCCGCCGGCGGCACCGTCAGCCGCCGGCACAGATAGCCGAGCGCGCCCTCGCTGATCCAGCCGACCCGGTCGTTGATCGCGTGCAGCCCCGGCAGCAGCAGATCACGGCGGTCCCGGGCGGTGCGGCCGCCGCGCGCCCACCTCAGGTCGCCGTCGGAGCGGTCCGCCCCCTCCCACGAGGACTGCGGAGGGCCGAGCAGGGCGTCGACGGCCGCCCGCTCCTCGTCCGTGGGCTTGCCGTCGCCGAAGTGCAGGTCCACCACGTCACCTCACTGGGTCGCAGCCGGGAGCTTGTCGATCCGGATCGCCGACGCCTTGAACTCCGCCGTCCCCGCGATCGGGCAGTTCGCCTCGATCGTCAGCCGGTTGGTGTCCACCTCGTCGGGAAAGTGCATGGTCATGAAGGCCAGCCCGGGGCGCAGCGCGGGGTCGATCCACACCGGCGCGACGACCGTGCCGCGCCGCGAGGACACCCTGACCTCCTCGCCGACCACCACCCCGTGCCGCTCGGCGTCCTCCGGGCACAGCTCCAGGTACTCGCCGCGCCGCAGCGGGGAGGCGAAACCCCCGCTCTGCACACCGGTGTTGTAGGAGTCGAGCCGCCGCCCGGTGGTCAGCCGGATCGGGTACTCCTCGTCGGTGAGGTCGACCGGCGGATCGTGCCGCACCAGCCCGAACGGCGCCCTGGGGCCCCGCAGTCCGGGGTCCGCCTCCCACAACCGGCCGTGCAGATAGCCCGGTTCGATCCGTTCGGTGCTCGGGCACGGCCACTGGATGCCCTGGTGCTCCTCCAGCCGTGCGTACGTCATCCCGTGGTGGTCCGGCGACACCGACCGCAGCTCGTTCCACACCGCCTCGGAGTCGGCGTACTTCCAGTGGTGGCCGAGCCGGGCCGCCAGGTCGCAGAGGATGTCGACGTCCTCGCGCGCCTCGCCCGGCGGGGCGACCGCCCGGCGCACCCGCTGGACCCGCCGCTCGCTGTTCGTGGTGGTGCCCTCGGTCTCCGCCCAGCCCGCCGTGGCGGGCAGCACGACGTCCGCCAGCTCGGCCGTGCGGGTCAGGAAGATGTCCTGCACGACGAGGAAGTCGAGGGCGTGCAGCCGCCGTTCGGCCTGTTCGCTGTCGGCCTCCGACTGCGCCGGGTTCTCCCCGATGCAGTACACGGCCCGCAGCGTGCCCTCCTCCATCGCCTCGAACATCTCCGTCAGGTTCAGCCCGTGGCGCGGCTCGATGACGGTGTCCCAGGCCGCCTCGAACTTCCGCCGCGCCCCGGGGTCGAGGATGTCCTGGAAGCCGGGCAGGCGGTTGGGGATGGCTCCCATGTCGCCGCCGCCCTGCACGTTGTTCTGGCCGCGCAGCGGCTGGAGCCCGGAGCCGTAGCGGCCCACATGACCGGTCAGCAGGGAGAGGTTGATCAGCGCCCGGACGTTGTCCGTGCCGTTGTGGTGCTCGGTGATGCCCAGGGTCCAGCACAGCTGGGCGCGCTCGGCCCGGGCGTAGGCGTGCGCCAACTCCTGGATGGCACGCGCCGGTACACCGGTCACCTTCTCCGCGAGCGACAGCGTCCAGGGCTCCACGAGCCGCCGGTACTCCGCGAAGCCGCTCGTCGCCCGCCGCACGAACGCCTCGTTGGCCAGGCCCGCGTGGATGATCTCGCGGCCGAGCGCGTGGGCCATCGGGATGTCGGTACCGACGTTCAGGCCGAGCCAGCTCTCCGCCCACTCGGCGGTGCTGGTGCGCCGTGGATCGACCGCGTACATCCGGGCGCCGTTCCTGATCCCCTTCAGCGCGTGCTGGAAGAAGATCGGGTGCGCGAAGCGGGCGTTGGAGCCCCACATCACGATGACGTCCGTGTGCTCGATCTCCTCGTACGACGACGTCCCGCCGCCGGAGCCGAACGCGGCCGACAGGCCCGCCACGCTGGGCGCGTGACAGGTCCGGTTGCAGGAGTCCACGTTGTTGGTGCCCATCACGACCCGGGCGAACTTCTGCGCCACGTAGTTCATCTCGTTGGTCGCGCGGGCGCAGGAGAACAGGCCGAACGCGCCGCGCGCCGCCGCCAGGCCCCGGGCGGTGCGCTCCAGCGCCTCCTCCCAGGTCGCCTGCCGGAACGGCTCGTCGCGCGAGTCCCGTACGAGCGGGTGGGTGAGCCGGGTGTACGTCTTCGGGGTCCGGTCGCGTTTGCTCATGCGGCGCTCCTCAGCGCGAGCAGGTCCGAGATGGCGTGCACGGTGCGCAGGGTCGGCACCGGCACGCCGGTGATCCGCGCCAGCTCGACGACGGCGGCGAGCAGCACGTCGAGCTCCAGCGGTTTGCCGCGCTCCAGGTCCTGGAGCGTGGAGGTGCGGTGGTCGCCGACGCGCTCCGCGCCCGCGAGCCGGCGTTCGATGGAGACGCCGACCTCGCAGCCGAGCGCCTCGGCGACGGCGAGCGTCTCGCGCATCATCAGCTCGATGACCTCGCGGGTGCCGCCGTGCCGGCACATCTGCCGCATGGTGGCGCGGGCGAGCGCGCTGATCGGGTTGAAGGAGATGTTGCCGAGCAGCTTGAGCCAGATGTCGTTGCGCAGGTCAGGCTCGACCGGGCACTTCAGCCCGCCGGCGACCATGGCCTCACCGAAGGCCAGACAGCGCGCCGAGACGCTGCGGTCGGGCTCGCCGACCGAGAACCGGGTGCCTTCCAAGTGCCTTACGACACCGGGGGCTTCGAGCTCGGTCGCCGCGTAGACCACGCAGCCGACGGCCCGTTCGGGCGCGAGCACCGCACTGACCGCGCCGGCCGGGTCCACGCTCTCGACGCGGTGGCCGTCGTAGGGGCCGCCGTGCCGGTGGAAGTACCACCAGGGGATGCCGTTCTGGGCGGCCACGACCGCCGTGGTGCCGTGCAGCAGGGGCTCGATCAGCGGCCCGCACGCCGCGTACGAGTTGGCCTTGAGGCCGAGGAAGACGTAGTCGGCCGGGCCCACTTCGGCCGGGTCGTCGGTGGCGTGGGGGCGGGCGGTGAAGTCGCCGCGCGGGCTGAGCACTTGTACGCCGTGCCGCCTCATGGCCGCCAGATGCGGTCCACGGGCGATGAGGTGCACGTCGGCGCCGGCGCGGTGGAGCGCGGCACCGGCGTAGGCGCCGATCGCACCGGCGCCGAGGACTGCGACTTTCACTTCGGAACGCTCCGTTCGGTCGAGGGAGTACCGCGGAGGTGGGGAAGACGCCGACGCCGCACACGATGTCGACGAAATATTGTCTACAGTATGGAGATAACCCGGGCAAGGGGTCGCGTCAGCCCGCGTCCGGTCCGTGTCATGACGTGCGTCCCGACCGCTCGGCGCAGTCTGGATACCGTTCACCGCATACGGTCGACCCGACCGCTTCTCAACTCCCGTGCCCCTGCCTACCGTCCGGGATCATGAGTCCTCCCGTCGCACCCGCCGGGTGGAGCCGCTGGCTGGTTCCGCCCGCCGCCCTCGCCGTGCATCTGTCCATCGGCCAGGCCTACGCCTGGAGCGTGTTCAAGCCGCCCCTCGAATCCGCGCTCGGCCTCAGCGGCACCCAGAGCGCCCTGCCCTTCCAGCTCGGCATTGTGATGCTCGGCCTGTCGGCCGCGTTCGGCGGCACCCTGGTGGAGCGCAGGGGGCCGCGCTGGGCGATGACCGTGGCGCTGGTCTGCTTCTCGTCCGGCTTCCTGATCTCCGCCCTCGGCGCCGCGAGCGAGCAGTACTGGCTGATCGTCCTCGGCTACGGCTTCGTCGGCGGGATCGGCCTCGGCGTCGGCTACATCTCGCCCGTCTCCACCCTGATCAAGTGGTTCCCCGACCGTCCCGGCATGGCGACCGGCATCGCCATCATGGGCTTCGGCGGCGGCGCGCTCATCGCCTCGCCGTGGTCGGCGCAGATGCTGGAGTCGTTCGGCTCCGACAGTTCCGGGATCGCGCTCGCGTTCCTCGTGCACGGGCTGTCGTACGCCGTCTTCATGCTGCTCGGCGTGCTGCTGGTGCGGGTGCCGCGCGGTACGGGGCAGGGTGCGGCGCCCGGTGACGGCGGGGCGCCGGCCGCGGCCGGGGGTGCCGGTGCCGTCGAGGGGGTGCAGGTGTCGGCGCGCAGCGCCGTGCGCACCCCGCAGTTCTGGTGCCTCTGGGTCGTTCTGTGCATGAACGTCACCGCCGGGATCGGCATCCTGGAGAAGGCCGCCCCGATGATCGCGGACTTCTTCGCCGACAGCTCCACCCCGGTCTCCGCGACGGCCGCCGCCGGCTTCGTCGCCCTGCTGTCGGCGGCCAACATGGCAGGCCGCATCGGCTGGTCGTCGACCTCCGACCTGATCGGGCGCAAGAACGTCTACCGCGTCTACCTCGGCGTCGGCGCCGTGATGTACGCCCTGATCGCGTTGCTGGGCGACACCTCGAAACCGCTGTTCATCGGGTGCGCGCTGGTGATCCTCTCCTTCTACGGCGGCGGCTTCGCCACGATCCCCGCGTATCTCAAGGACCTGTTCGGCAGCTACCAGGTCGGCGCCGTCCACGGCCGGCTGCTCACCGCCTGGTCCACCGCCGGCGTGCTCGGCCCGCTGATCGTCAACTGGATCGCCGACCGCCAGGAGGAGGCCGGGAAACACGGCTCCGCCCTGTACTCGCTGTCGTTCTTCATCATGATCGGGCTGCTCGCGGTCGGTTTCGTGGCCAACGAACTGGTCCGGCCCGTCCACCCCCGCCACCACCTCCCCGTACCCGGAAAGGACGCCGATGTCCGGCAACGACAGCAGCCAGAGTCCGCCTGACCGGCGGGCGCTGATCGCCTTCGCCTGGCTGTGGGTGGGCGCGCCGCTCGCCTACGGGGTGTACGAACTCGTACAGCGGGCCCGACAACTGTTCACCGGCTGACGCCACCGCACGGGGGCGCGCTGCCGGGGTTGCGGCGATTGAGGTCTGACGGAAGCCGACAACCCGGGCGCGCGTTTCCTGTGGCATCACCTGTCCTCGTACCCGTGAGTCACTGTTCAGACTGGTGGATCCCGCTACTCACGGCAACGAGGGGACCCTCCCATGCACGGCTCGCGCATCGCCGCCGTCGGCCACTACCAGCCCGCCAGGGTGCTCACCAACGAGGAACTGGCGGGCATGGTCGACACCAGTGACGAGTGGATCCGGTCCCGGGTGGGCATCCTGACCCGGCACATCGCCGGCCCCGACGAACCCGTCGACGACCTGGCCGCGCAGGCCGCCGCGAAGGCGCTCGCGGCCGCCGGGCTCACCCCCAGCGACATCGACCTGGTCCTGGTCGCCACGTCGACGGCCGTGGACCGCTCCCCGAACATGGCGGCCCGGGTCGCCGCCCGGCTGGGCGTCCCCTCGCCCGCCGCGATCGACGTCAACGTGGTGTGCGCCGGCTTCACCCACGCCCTCGCCACCGCGGACCACACCATCCGCGCGGGCGCCGCCACCCGGGCCCTGGTCATCGGCGCCGACAAGATGTCCGAGGTCACCGACTGGACGGACCGTACGACCTGCGTGCTCGTCGGCGACGGCGCGGGCGCCGTGGTGGTCGAGGCGTGCGCCGAGGGCCAGGAGCCGGGGATCGCGCCCGTGCTGTGGGGGTCGGTGCCCGAGATGGGGCACGCCGTGCGCATCGAGGGACAGCCCGCGCGCTTCGCGCAGGAGGGCCAGAGCGTCTACCGGTGGGCGACCACCCAGCTGCCGCCGCTGGCCCGGCAGGCCTGCGAGCGGGCCGGACTCACCCCCGAGGACCTCGCGGCCGTCGTCCTGCACCAGGCGAACCTGCGCATCATCGAGCCGCTCGCGGGGAAGATCGGCGCGGTGAACGCGGTCGTGGCCCGGGACGTCAGCGAGTCCGGCAACACCTCCGCGGCGAGCATCCCGCTGGCCTTCTCCAAACTGGTGGAGCGCGGCGAGGTCCGCACCGGGGACCCGGTCCTGCTGTTCGGCTTCGGCGGGAACCTCTCGTACGCCGGGCAGGTCGTCCGCTGCCCGTGAGCCGCCCACGGCGGGTGCCAGGGCCGTAGACTGTAGACGAAAGCCAATCCAGGCCGGCGCTCCGACCGCTGTGCACGGCCCGCCGAGGAGGGGGACCGCGATGTTGTCGACAGGACTGCCGCAGGGGGCGGTGCCCAGGCTCGAACGCCCAGGTCCACTGCGTGACCGCGTCTACGAGGCACTGCTCGAACTCATCACCACCCGGGCCCTCCAGCCCGGCCAGCACCTCGTCGAGAGCGAGCTCGCCGGGCATCTCGGGGTCTCCCGGCAGCCGGTGCGCGAGGCGCTGCAACGGCTCAACACCGAGGGCTGGGTCGATCTGCGCCCCGCGCAGGGCGCGTTCGTGCACGAGCCCACGGAGCAGGAGGCCGACCAACTGCTCACCGTGCGTACGCTGTTGGAGGCCGAGGCGGCCCGGCTGGCGGCGGCCAACGCCACCGGCGCGGGCATCGAGGCGCTGGAGGAACTGCTGGCGCAGGGGCTGCAGGCCGTCGCCGACGACGACGTGGACGCCGCCGTGGCCCTCAACGCCCGCTTCCACGCCAAGATCATGGAGCTGGCGGGCAACGCGGTCCTCGCCGAACTCGCGGCCCAGGTCGACCGCCGGGTGCGCTGGTACTACACGCCTGTCGCCCGCCGGCGCGGACAGCAGTCGTGGATCGAGCACCGGGACCTGATCGCCGCGATCGCCGACGGCGACGAGCAGGAGGCCACCCGTCTGATGCGCGAACACACCGAACACACCCGAAACTCCTACCACGCCCGCACCAGGCCCTGAGACCCGGCAGCACCTGAGGTGGCCCTCCCCGGGAGCAGGGGCGGGCCACCTCGTGACATGCGGGCCGTCCGGCGGCCGTCCGCGGTGTTCGTGTCCGCGGGCCGGTCGTAGGTGCTTGCCGTCGTCAGACCGCCGGCCGTGGTGCGGTCGGCGTGTTGTGGCCCGGCTGTCGCAGCAGCAGCGCGATCGCCGCCGCGACCATCGAGATCCCGCCGGCCAGCGCGTACGCGCCGTTGTAGCCCCAGGCCGCGACCACCATGGAGCCGAGGCCGCCGCCGAACAGGCCGCTGACGAGCTTGCCGCTGTACACCAGCCCGTAGTTGGTGGCGTTGTAGTTCTCGCCGAAGTAGTCCGGCGTCAGTGCCGCGAACATCGGGTAGAAGGCGCCGCCGCCGAACCCGGACAGGAAGGCGAAGAACAGGAACAGCCATTCGCTCCTCAGGTCGCCCGCCAGGATCACGCCGAACTGGGCGAGGCCCAGCACGACGATGACGAACACCAGGGTCGGCTTGCGGCCCCACCGGTCGGACAGCCAGCCGACGACCCCGCGTCCGACGCCGTTGATGACCGCCATCACGCCCATCGACGAGGCGGCGACGAGCGGACCGAAGCCGACCTCCTTGGCGAAGTCGACCTGGAAGGAGATCCCGAAGATCGACACCCCGGCGGTGAGCACGATCGAGATCCACATCAGCGGGAGCATCCCGGACCTGACGGCCTCCCTGGGGGTGAACTGCCGTGTCGCAGGAGGGTTCTTGGAGGTCCGGGCCGGGCTCTCGCCGTCGGCGGCGAGGGTCGGCGGGTCGATGCCGGCCGGCCACCAGTTCTTCGGCGGGTCCTTGAACAGGAACGCGCACCCGAACACCACGATCATGATGTAACAGCCGATCAGGTCCAGCACCCGGTGGTAGTTCCCGGTGTCGAACGCGTAGTTGAAGATGAAGATGAACGGCAGCGAACCGTACGCGAAGCCGCCGTTGACGAACCCCGTGCGCGCGCCGCGGCGTTCGGGGAACCACTTGCCGACCATGTTGATGCAGGTCGCGTAGACCAGCCCGGCGCCGATCCCGCCGACGACCCCGAAGCCCAGGATCGCGAGCAGGACGTTGCTCAGGTGGGACAGGGCGAGGAACCCCAGGAGACACATGCCGGAGCCCAGGTGCATGGCCCGGCGGGCGGTCAGGATGCCCCGCTCGCGCAGCCAGCCCGCCGGGAAGGCGATGCCGGCCTGGAAGAACACCCAGACGCTGAGGATCCAGAAGGTGTTGCTCTGGGTCCAGCCGTGCGCGTGCGAGAGGGTGTCCTCGGCCGAGCCGTAGGCGTACTCGAAGACGCTGATGGCCATCATGGCGATCCACGGCAGATACACCATGAGCTTGCGGGAGTGGCCGAGGATGTCCCGGTCGGTCTCGCCGACCCGGTAGACCCGGCCGCGGGAGTCGGTTATTTCACGGTAGGGGCGGTGCGCCGCGCCGGGGCCGGCCGACGCGCTGTTCGTAGCGACGGGATCCGCAGTCATCTCACGCCATCTCCTCGCCGAGCGGTTGCGGGTTGGGGACGATGCTCCGGGCCTTGGGCCGGCCCGGAGCCTTCAGGAAGAGCGCCAGCACCGCGGAGGCCAGCCCGATCGAGCCCGCGAGGACGAACGCGCCGTGGTAGTCCCACGTGTCGACCACGATGGCGCCGACGCCCGAGCCGACGAGCCCGGAGATCAGCTTGGAGCTGTAGACCATCCCGTAGTTGGTGGCGTTGTTGTTCTCACCGAAGTAGTCGGCCGTCATGGCCGCGAACAGCGGGAAGATCGCCCCGCCGCCGAAGCCGGAGACCATGGAGCAGAACAGGAAGAACGGCATGCTGCCCAGCTGGCCGGAGACCAGCACGCCGAACTGCGCGGTGCCCAGCACGACACAGACGATGACCAGCGTGCTGCGGCGTCCGCAGCGGTCGGATATCCAGCCGATCACGCCCCGGCCGGTGCCGTTGACGATGGCCTTCAAGGACATCGCCGTGGCGACGATGCCGCCCGCGAAACCCATGTCCTTGCCGAACGGCACCTGGAAGGCGATGCCGAAGATGTTGATGCCGGCCGTGCACAGCAGACAGAACCACATCATCCACAGGACAGGGGTACGGGCCGCCTCCTTCGGGGTGTACTGCCGGACCGCCGGCGGGTTCTTCTCCAGCGCCCGGCGGATCTTCGGGTCGTCGGTCGCCCGCAGCGGGTCGACCGTGGCAGGCCACCAGTTCTTCGGCGGGTCCCGGAAGAACCAGCCGGCCGACGCCACCACCAGGCACAGCCCGACACCCACCAGCGCCAGCACGGTCTCGTAGTTGCCCAGGTCCATGTACGAGGTGAACAGGAAGACGAAGGGCACGGACCCGTACGCGAAACCGCCGTTGACGAAGCCCGTCTTGCCGCCCTTGCGCTCCGGATACCACTTGCCGACCATGTTCACGCACGTCGCGTAGACCAGACCGGCGCCGATACCGCTGCACATGCCGAAGCCGAAGTAGGCGACGAGCACGTTCGGCGCGTACGCCAGCGACAGATAGCCGGTCATCGTGCCGACCGCGCCGATCAGCATCGCCGTGCGCGCCGGGAGCCGGCCGCTCTCGCGCAGCCGCCCGGCCGGGAAGGCCACGGCGGCCTGGAAGAACACCCAGACGCCCATGAGCCAGAAGATGTGCCCGCTGCTCCACAGATGCGCGTCGTGGAGCGTGTCCTCCGCCGACGTGAACGCGTACTCGGCGGAACTGATGCCCATCATGCCCACCCAGGGCAGGACGACCATCCAGGTGCGCCTGCGGCCCATGATGTCGACATCGGTCTCGCCGATGCGGTACACGCGGCCGTTGCGGTCCCTCACCTCCCGGTAGGGGACGGAGGCCGGGTAGTCGGTCGTTGTCATGTCACTCAGCACCCCTTGCGTCGAAAGCTCTGGCCAGCGCCCCCTGTCCAAATGCGTTTCGTGCGCGCACGGGTCCCCGGGGCGGCCGACGCGCACCGTCGGCCGCCCCCGCGTCCGGTCACCTCATGACCCGCCTCCCAACAGGCCCGCCGCCCGCGCCCACCGGTACTTCGCGCCCAGGACGGCCACCGGCTTCTCGGTCGTGTACGGGTACGCCACGACCCCTCGCTCGTAGAGGTACTGGCAGGCCGCCTCGACCTCGACGTCCCCGGCGAGCGAGGCCACCACCGGCTTCTCGATCCCGCGCTCCCGGAACTCGGCCACCACGCGCGCGGTGAGCTCGGCGAACACCATCGGCGGGGTGACGATGGTGTGCCAGTAGCCGAGGATCAGGGCGTGGATGCGCGGGTCCTCCAGGCCCAGCCGGATCGTCGCCTCGTACGTCGACGGCGGCTCGCCCCCGGTGATGTCCACCGGGTTGCCCGCGGCCCCGAAGGGCGGGATGAACGCCCTGAACGACGCGTCCAGATCGGGCGGGATCTCCATCAGCGACAGCCCGTTGTCGCTCACCGCGTCCGACAGCAGCACACCGCTGCCGCCGGCTCCCGTGATGATCACGACGTTCTCGCCCCGGGGGGTGGGCAGCACCGGCAGCCCGCGCGCGTACTCCAGCATCTCGTTGAGCCCCGGCGCCCGGATGACCCCCGCCTGCCGCAGGATGTCGTCGTACACGGCGTCGTCGCCCGCCAGCGCACCCGTGTGCGAGCCGGCCGCCCGCGCGCCGGCCGCCGTACGGCCCGCCTTGAGGACGACGACGGGCTTCCTGACGATGGTCTCGCGTGCCGCCGCCACGAAGGCCCGCCCGTCCTTGAGGTCCTCCAGGTGCATCGCGACGCACTCGGTGTGCGGGTCCTCGGCGAACCAGGTCAGCAGATCGTCCTCGTCCAGATCCGCCTTGTTGCCGAGCCCGACGATCGCCGACACCCCCGTCTTCGTGGTGCGGGCGAAGCCGAGCACGGCCATCCCGATGCCACCGGACTGCGAGGTCAGCGCCACCCCGCCCTTGACGTCGTACGGGGTGCAGAACGTGGCGCACAGGTCCTGCCACGTCGAGTAGTAGCCGTAGATGTTCGGGCCGAGCAGCCGGATCCCGTGCCGCTGCGCGATCGCCACGATCTCGTCCTGGAGCCCCTGTTCACCGGTCTCCGCGAACCCGGAGGGGATCAGCACGGCGTTGGGGATCCGCTTGCGGCCGACCTCCTCCAGCGCCGCCGCCACGTACCGGGCGGGGATCGCGAAGACCGCCACGTCCACCTCGCCGGGCACGTCGGTGACGCTCCTGTACGCCTTGCGGCCCAGGATGTCGTCGGCCCTGGGGTTCACCGGGTGGATCTCCCCGGCGAAGCCGCCGTCGACCAGGTTGCGCATCACCGAGTTGCCGATCTTCCCGGACTCGGCGGAGGCGCCGATCACGGCGATCGAGCCCGGCTGCATCAGCCGGCGCATGCTGGTCAGGATCTCGTCGCGGGTGTACCGGCGGCGCGGCGGCGGCTGCGACTCGGCGAGGACGACCCGGATGTCGGCGGCGACCGCCCCCTGCGCCGTCGCGATCACCGGATTGAGGTCCACCTCGGCGATCTCGGGGAACTCGTCGACCAGTTGGGACACCCGGCGGATCTGCTCGGCGAGCGCCCACCGGTCCACCGGCGCCGCGCCGCGCACCCCGCGCAGCACCTCCGCCGCACGGATCGAGTCGAGCATGGCCAGCGCCTCGTCGGCGGCCACCGGCGCCAGCCGGAACGTGACGTCCCTGAGCACCTCGACGAGCACCCCGCCGAGCCCGAACGCCACCACCTTCCCGAACGTGGGGTCGGTCACCGCGCCGACGATGACCTCCTGCCCGGGCGGCAGCAGTTCCTGCACCTGTACGCCCACGATGCGCGCCCGCGGGTCGTACGCCCGCGCGTTCCCGACGATCTCGTGGAACGCGGCCCGGACCGCGCTCGCGCCCTCGACCCCGACGACCACCCCGCCCGCGTCGGTCTTGTGCGGGATGTCCGGAGAGACGATCTTCATCACCACCGGCCGGCCGAAGCGCGCGGCGCACGCCACCGCCTCGTCCACGTCGGCGGCCAGTTCCTCGCCCGGTACGGCGATCCCGTACGCGTCCGCGATCACCTTGCCCTCGGGCGCGGTGAGCGCGGTCCGGCCCTCGGCCCGTACGGCGTCCAGGAGCGCGCGCACCCTCGACAGCCGGTCCTCGGCCATCACGTCAGATCACCCCGTTCGACTTGAGCAGACGCAGCTCCTCGTCGCCGAGCCCCAGCTCACCGACGTACACCTCTTCGTTGTGCTCCCCGAGCAGCGGCGAACTGCGCACCTGCACGGGGGAGTCGGAGAGCTTCAGCGGGCTGCCCACGGTCACGAACTCGCCGCGCTCGGGGTGCGCGACGGTGACCACCATCTCGTCGGCGATCAGCGACTCGTCCTCGATGATCTCCCTGGTGGACAGGATCGGCCCGCACGGGACGTCGTGGGCGTTGAGCCGCTCCAGCACCTCCCACTTGGGCAGGGTCGAGGACCACTCCTCGATCAGCTGGAACATCTTGGTCAGCTTGGGCAGCCGGGCCCCCGGGGTCGCCCACTCGGGGTCGTCGGCCAGCTCGGGCCGGCCGATCAGCGCGGTGAGCGGCCGCCAGCCGACGGGCTGCACGATGACGTACACGTAGTCGTTCGGGCCGCCCGGCGCGCACCTGACCGCCCAGCCGGGCTGGCCCCCGCCGGAGGCGTTCCCGGACCTGGGCACCTCCCGGCCGAAGTCGTCGTTGGGATATTCGGCGAGCGGTCCGTGTGCCAGGCGCTGCTGGTCCCGCAGCTTCACCCGGCACAGGTTGAGCACGGCGTGCTGCATGGCCACGTTCACCCGCTGGCCGCGCCCGGTGCGCTCACGCTGGTACAGGGCCGCGAGGATCCCCGCCACGCAGTGCACACCCGTCCCCGAGTCCCCGATCTGGGCCCCCGTCGCCAGCGGCGGCCCGTCCTCGAAACCGGTGGTCGACATCGACCCGCCCATGGCCTGCGCGACGACCTCGTACGCCTTGAAACCGGTGTACGGACCGTCGCCGAACCCCTTGATGGAGGCGTAGACGATCCGTGGATTGATCTCCTTGATGCGGTCCCAGGTGAAGCCCATCCGGTCCACCGCGCCCGGCCCGAAGTTCTCGACCATGACGTCGGAGCGCCGGATCAGCTCGGTGAGGATGTCCCGGCCGCGCTCGGTCTTGGTGTTGAGGGTGATGCTGCGCTTGTTGCAGTTGAGCATCGTGAAGTAGAGGGAGTCGACGTCCGGGAGGTCGCGCAGCTGGCCCCGGGTGATGTCCCCGGTCGGCGCCTCCAGCTTGACGACGTCGGCCCCGAGCCAGGCGAGCAGCTGGGTCGCGGAGGGCCCGGACTGGACGTGGGTCATGTCGAGGACGCGGATGCCCTCAAGTGCACTCGCGGTCATGGGCGTTCACCTCACTTGTACATCGTCTGGTTCATGGTTCCGGGGGCGTACGCGTCCGGGTCGACCCAGACGTTGATCAGCGACGGCTTGCCGGACTCACGGGCCCGGCGCAGCGCGGGCGCGATGTCGGCGGGGTCGCGGACCTCCTCGCCGTGGCCGCCCAGCATCCGGGCGAACTCGTCGTAGCGGACGTCGCCCAGGGTGTTGCCGACCCGCTCGCGTTCCGGGCCGTACTTCTGGGCCTGGCCGTAACGGATCTGGTTCATGGAGGAGTTGTTGCCGACGATGCCGACGAACGGGAGGTCGTAGCGCACCAGGGTCTCGAAGTCCCAGCCGGTCAGGGAGAATGCGCCGTCGCCGAACAGGGCCACGACCTCCTTGTCGGGCCGTGCCTGCTTGGCGGCCAGGACGAAGGGCACGCCCACGCCGAGGGTGCCCAGCGGGCCCGGGTCCATCCAGTGGCCCGGCGACTTGGGCTGGACGACCTGCCCGGAGAAGGTGACGATGTCGCCGCCGTCGCCGATGTAGATCGAGTCCTCGGTGAGGAAGTCGTTGATCTCGCTCACCAGCCGGTACGGATGGATCGGCGAGGCGTCCGAGCGCAGGCTCGGCAGCCGCTTGTCCAGCGCGGTCCGCTCGGCGGCGCGCAGTTCGTCCAGCCACTCCTTGCGCTTGGCGGCGCCCCCGTTCACCCGCCCGGACGCGGCGTCGGCCACCGACCTCAGGACCAGGCCGGCGTCTCCGACGATGCCGAGGTCGACGTCGCGGTTCTTGCCGACGGTGCGGTAGTCGAGGTCGATCTGCACGACCGTCGCCGCCGGTGACAGCCGCTTGCCGTAGCCCATGCGGAAGTCGAAGGGGGTGCCGACGATCACGATGACGTCGGCGTGGGAGAACGCGTACCGGCGGGAGAGCTGGAAGTGGTGCGGGTCGCCGGGCGGCAGCGTGCCGCGGCCGGCGCCGTTCATGTACGCGGGGATGTTCAGGGCGCGCACCAGCTCGACGGCCGCCTCGGTGCCGCGGGTCGTCCACACCTGGCTGCCGAGCAGGATCGCCGGTTTCTCGGCGTGCACCAGCAGGTCGGCGAGCCTCTCCACCGACTCCGGGTCGCCCGCCGAACGGGTCGAGGCCCGGTAGTGCCCCGCCTTCGGCACCCGGGCCCGCTCCACCGGCACCTTCGCGTCGAGGACGTCGCGCGGGATCTCCAGGAAGGAGGGGCCGGGGGCGCCGTGGTAGCACTCGCGGAACGCCATGGAGACCATGTCCGCCGCGCGTGCGGTGTCCGGCACGGTCGCCGCGAACTTGGTGATGGGCGTCATCATGTCGACGTGCGGCAGGTCCTGGAGGGAGCCCATCCGGTGCTGGGTGAGGGCCCCCTGGCCGCCGATCAGCAGCATGGGGGACTCGGCGCGGAAGGCGTTGGCGACACCGGTGACGGCGTCGGTCGTACCGGGGCCCGCGGTGACGACCGCGCAGCCGGGCCTGCCGGTGATGCGCGCGTAGCCGTCGGCGGCGTGGGCGGCGACCTGCTCATGGCGTACGTCGACGACTTCTATGCCCTCGTCGACGCAGCCGTCGTAGATGTCGATGATGTGGCCGCCGCACAGCGTGTAGATGCGGTCGACCCCCTCGGCCCTGAGTGCCTTGGCAACGAGATGGCCGCCGGAGATCACGTCGTCCTGCGTGTCGTCGGGCATGGCGAAGTCCTGTCCCTTCGTAGGGGGGAGCTCGTAGGGGTGGGAACGCTCTCGCGGTACATTGCATACAGTCGACGAATACTGTATGAAGCTTGTTATCCCGCATCCGCTGGGCGGTGTCCAGGGGCGTGCGGCACTTTTCGGGCCGGCGCCGGAAGCCCCGCCGGACCCGGGCCCGCAAGCCGGGTCCGTGCGCCGGCCGGGTGTGGAAGCCGGGCCCGAAGGCGGGGGAGGAAGCCCGGAGTCCGGACCGGCGGGGCCGGGGGCGACCCGCAAGACCAAGAGGGCAGACGACAGGAGCCGAGATGGACCTGTACGAACACCAGGCACGGCAGCTCTTCGAGGAACACGGCATCCCGGTGCCACCGGCCGAGGTCACCGACTCGCCGAAGGAAGCACGCGGGATCGCCCGCAGGCTGGGCGGCCGGGCCGTCGTCAAGGCCCAGGTCAGGACCGGCGGACGCGGCAAGGCCGGCGGCGTGAGGCTCGCCGCGGACCCGGCCGCCGCCGAACTGACCGCCCGGCAGATCCTCGGCATGGACATCAAGGGCCACCGGGTCGGCGCCGTGATGCTGGCCCGGCCCGTCGACATCGAGGCCGAGTACTACGTCTCCTACGTACTGGACCGCGCGGCCGGCGGCTTTCTCGCGATCGCCTCCGCCGAGGGCGGCACGGACATCGAGGAGGTCGCCGCGTCCCGGCCCGAGGCCGTGGCGCGCATACCCGTCGACCCGGCCGAGGGCGTCACCTCCGCGAAGGCCGGCGAGATCGCCGAGGCGGCCGGCCTGCCGCCGCGGACCGTCGACGCGCTGGTCCGCCTCTGGCAGGTGCTGGTCGCCGAGGACGCCCTCCTCGTCGAGGTCAACCCGCTCGTGCGCACCCCGCAGGGCCATATCCTCGCCCTGGACGGCAAGGTCACCCTCGACGACAACGCCCGCTTCCGGCAGGAACGCTGGGGCGCCGACACCCCCGCGTCCGGCGACCCGCTGGAGGCGGCGGCCGCCGCGAAGGGCCTCGACTACGTCAGGCTGGACGGCGAGGTCGGCGTCATCGGCAACGGCGCGGGGCTCGTCATGTCGACGCTCGACGTGGTCGCGGGCTGCGGCGCACGCCCCGCGAACTTCCTCGACATCGGCGGCGGCGCATCCGCCCGCGTCATGGCCGACGGGCTCTCCGTCGTCCTCGCCGACCCGGCGGTCAAGTCCGTCCTCGTCAACGTCTTCGGCGGCATCACCGCCTGCGACACGGTCGCCGAAGGCATCGTGCAGGCGCTGGAGAGCGTACGGCTGACCAAACCGCTCGTGGTACGCCTCGACGGGAACAACGCGGCCCGCGGCCGCGCCGTCCTCGACCGGCGCGCCCACCCCCGGGTCGAACAGGCCACCACCATGGACGGCGCGGCCCGCCGTGCCGCACAACTCGCCACCGACGCCTGAGGAGACGGGACGACATGGCCATTTACCTCACCAAGGACAGCAGGGTCCTCGTCCAGGGGATGACCGGCGGCGAGGGCACCAGGCACACCCGCCGGATGCTCGCGGCCGGCACCAACGTGGTCGGCGGCGTCAACCCCCGCAAGGCGGGCCGCAGCGTCGACTTCGACGTCCCCCGCGGCCCGGACGGCCGGGCCGGCGCCACCGTCACGGTTCCCGTCTTCGGCTCGGTCCGCGAGGGCATGGCGGCGACCGGCGCCGACGTCACCGTCGTCTTCGTCCCGCCCCCCTTCGCCAAGGGGGCCGTGATCGAGGCCGCCGACGCGGGCATCGGCCTCGCCGTCGTCATCACCGAGGGCGTCCCGGTGCACGACACCGTCGCCTTCACCGCCCACGCGCGGCGGCGGGGAACCAGGATCATCGGCCCCAACTGCCCCGGCCTGATCACCCCCGGCCAGTCCGGCGCGGGCATCATCCCCGCGGACATCGCCGAGCCCGGCCGGATCGGCCTGGTGTCCAAGTCCGGCACCCTGACCTACCAGCTCATGCACGAACTGCGCGACGTCGGCTTCTCGACCTGTGTGGGCATCGGCGGCGACCCTGTCGTCGGCACCACGCACATCGACTGCCTGGCCGCGTTCCAGGACGACCCCGACACCGACCTGATCGTCCTCATCGGCGAGATCGGCGGCGACGCGGAGGAACGCGCGGCCGCGTACATCCGCGCCCATGTCGCCAAGCCCGTCGTCGCCTACATCGCGGGCTTCACCGCGCCCGAGGGGCGGACGATGGGGCACGCGGGCGCGATCGTCTCCGGTACGACCGGTACGGCGCAGGCGAAGAAGCGGGCCCTGGAGGCGGCCGGCGTACGGGTCGGGGACACCCCGACGGACACGGCCCGCCTCGTCCTGGCCACGCTCGCCGGACACGACCGCGGCCGTGATGTCACTCATAGTTGATGTGAGGTGACTGTCACCCGCCGGGTGGATGTCACTACGTTCATCCGTGCGAGACGCTTGCAGGGACGAGAAGCGCAGGTAAGAACGAGAGACGCATATAAGGACGAGAGGCGCATGCAGGAGCGAGCGACTCCTGTGGCGGCGAAACCGTCACCCGCAGGACGTCCGTCCACGCATCCATGCGTACCGACGCCCGCCCGTGCCCGGTGGTGCGAACCGTGTACGGCGCGAGCCATCCGTATCCCGCCCCCGACTGTGCACCGAGAGCGGAGTCCGACCATGGCACCCACCCCCGACCTGAACCCCGACCCGAATCCGGACAGTGGGGCTTCCGGCCCCCGGACCCTCACCATCAAAGCCGGAACGTCCTGGTCCGAGGCCTGGCGGCGCTGTCTGGCCGTCGCGCCCGAGGCCTTCCGGGACGACCGTGTCCTCAACCTCTGGCAGGCCGGCTGGCAGGCGGACGGCCGGGCCCTGCCCGCCACCAGCCCCGTCGACGGCAGCCCGATCGCGGGCGCGCCGCGCCTGGACCGGGACACCGCCCGGCAGGCCGTACGAGCCTCGCTCGACCAGCACCGGGCCTGGCGGCACGTACCGCTCGACGAACGGCGGGCCCGGGTCGCAGCCACCCTCGACGCCCTCACCGAGCACCGGGAACTCCTCGCCCTGCTGCTCGTCTGGGAGATCGGCAAGCCCTGGCGGCTCGCCCAGGCCGACGTCGACCGGGCCATCGACGGAGTGCGCTGGTACGTCGACGGCATCGAGCCGATGATCGCCGGCCGGGCGCCGCTGGAGGGCCCGGTCTCCAACATCGCGAGCTGGAACTACCCGATGAGCGTGCTCGTCCACGCGCTGCTGGTCCAGGCGCTGGCGGGCAACGCGGTCATCGCCAAGACCCCGACCGACGGCGGTGTCGCCTGTCTGACGCTGGCCTGCGCGCTGGCGGCCCGTGAGGGCATCCCCGTCACCCTGGTCAGCGGCGGCGGGGGCGAGCTGTCGGAGGCGCTGGTGCGGGCGCCGGAGATCGGCTGCGTCTCCTTCGTCGGCGGCCGCGACACCGGCGCCACGGTGGCCACGGCGGTCGCCGACCTCGGCAAACGGCACATCCTCGAACAGGAGGGACTCAACACCTGGGGCATCTGGAACCACTCGGACTGGGACGCGCTGACGGCCGCCGTGCCCAAACTCTTCGACTACGGCAAGCAGCGCTGCACGGCCTATCCGCGCTTCGTCGTCCAGCGCGAGCTGTTCGACGCGTTCCTCGCCGCGTACCTTCCGGCGGTCCGCACGCTCAGGATCGGTCACCCGCTCGCCGTCGACCGGCCCGACGACCCCTGCCCCGCGCTGGACTTCGGCCCTGTGATCAACGCGGCCAAGGCCAAGGAGCTGACGGACCAGGTGGCCGAGGCCGTCGACCGCGGCGCGATCCCGCTGCACCGGGGCAACCCGGCCGACGCCCGCTTCCTGCCCGGTCAGGACACCTCCGCCTACGTCCAGCCGGTCACGCTCCTGAACCCGCCCCCGTCCTCCCCGCTGCACCACGCGGAACCCTTCGGTCCGGTCGACACCATCGTCCTGGTCGACACGGAGGCGGAGCTGCTCGCCGCGATGAACGCGTCCAACGGCGCGCTGGTCGCCACGCTGTCCACGGACGACCGGGCCACCTTCGACCGGCTGGCGCCGCAGATCCGCGCCTTCAAGGTGGGACACGGAAAGCCTCGCTCGCGCGGCGACCGTGACGAGCTGTTCGGCGGCTTCGGCGCGTCCTGGCGCGGCGCGTTCGTCGGCGGCGAGCTGCTGGTGCGAGCGGTGACCCAGGGGCCGGCGGGCGAACGGCTGCCGGGCAACTTCCCGGACTACCACCTCATGCCCTGACCCACCTCGGGTCCGCCCGGACCCGCCCCACCTCACAGTGCGGATACGCAGGTGAAACGCACTCCGAAACCTTGGTATTGTTGTCCATGTCGCCGCGGGGAACACGCCCCGCAAGGCGGCAGACACCTTGTCCGGGTGGCGGAATGGCAGACGCGCTAGCTTGAGGTGCTAGTGCCCTTTATCGGGCGTGGGGGTTCAAGTCCCCCCTCGGACACTCTTGGGACGTTCACGAGATCGTCTCCGATGCGTTCACGAATTACCGGTCGAGTCATGTGACTCGAGCGGTAATTCGTCGTTTCTGGGGCCTCGAGCCTCGTGATCGGCTCAATGAGGGGGTGAGACGGTGGCGGTCCAAGTGCTGCGCCCCTCGCCTGCGGAAACAGGACATGCCTGCGCGACGGCTGGTAGCCGTGGCGCCGGCATATGGGGTTTTCAGGGGGCGGAGCGCGGCGGAGGTGTGTCATTCGCGTGCCGGAGGTTCGACCTCCTCGGTCGGAAGCGGCCGCGCCCGGGGCGTGTCGCAGGGCTCACCGGGTTGGGTCGCGGCGCCCTGCGTACCGGCTGTGCGAGGCTGGATGCCCTGGTCGCGAGGAACCGTCGGATGGCTCTGAGGTTCGCCACGAAGATGACGACGGCAGTGAGCAGGGTCTGTGCGACGCGTCCGTGCGGCAGGCGGAGCTGGGGATCGTCGATGCTGTCGAGGGCGGACTTCTTGAGGTTGCCGTTGCCGCCCTCGTTCTGACTGTGCAGTCCGGACCGGGCTTCCTGCCGCAGAGGGGTGAACAGGGGTATTTCTGCCGCCACTTGGCCACCGGCCCCGGCTGATCGGCAGGGAAGAGGTCCGCTTCACATCAGTGGCCGGTTCTGAGGACCTCATCGACGCGCTGCTCTGTGCGTGGACGGCCGCGCTGTGGTCCCGGCACGGACTGGCGCGCTGTCAAGTACTCGGAGCGGACAGCTCCCCGCCCCGGGACAGGTTCCCACCATCATCGCGCTCGCCCGCCCTGAGCAGCGGCGCGACCGTGGGACGAGGTGATTCAAGGGAGCTCAAGCGCTCGACGGGCCGTGACCGGTGGCGTCGCGGCGCAGATCGCTTTCCTTCCCCGTCACGTGTCGAGTGTGAACAAGCGACTGACCAACTCCGGGCAGGGAAGGCCCGCTTCGGCGAGAATCTTCCTGAGAGCCTCCGGCGGGCCCTTCTGCAGCGGGGTCGGAGAACCGACGCGGCCGGGTACCGCGGAAAGGTCGCCGCCGCTGAACCGTGATTCCGGTGTGGCAGGGGGCGTACCTGGTAGGTGAACCAGACGCGTGCCGGGGGATTCAGCAGGACCAGGTAGGGGTCCGCCCATGCCAGGAAGGCCCAGCGGTTCTTGCTGCGGGCCCTTACGAGCACGCCGTCGCTGTGGTGCCGTCCGAGTCGTTCGGCGGCCTTGGCCACGACCGGAAGCGGATTGCCGAAGGCGCCAGTGATCTTCCAGAGGCCGTCCTCGCACGTGACCGACCATCCTGCCGCGGTGAGCCCCTCGATCACCTCCGCGTAGGGGTCGTCCTCCTGTGCCAGAGTGACGAGTCTGTCCACCTCGCTCCAGGGCGCGACGCGGGCGAGCGCCCGCTCCGGCGGGATCATCAGGTCCTCCGCCTCGGCGGGCTCGGCACGCGCGATCGTCGCCTTGCTGCCGTGCCAGGCGCGGGCGGCCAGTACGTCCTGTTCGCCGCCGCCGGTGAAAGTGGCGTCCTGGGCAAGCAGTGTCATCACCACGGCCGCCACCGCGTCCAGCCGTCGCCGGGTCTCCGGCGGAGCATCGTGGTCCGCCTCGCTCGGCGGGTCTTCGGAACCGAGTGCTTCGAGGAGGCGGCTGAGTCAGTCGCGCCAGCTCTGGTCCTGCTCGTCCCAGACTCCGGCGGCCAGGAGCTGGACGTACAGGTTGGCCACGAGCAACCGCACCGGAACCGGTGCTGCGGCTGAACCGTCAGGGCTCGCGAGTGCCCCGACCCAGCGCATGGCCCAGGCGCGACAACGGGCACGCTGCTCTGGCGCGACGTACGGGGCGGGCGGCTCGCTCGTGGTGGGAAGGTCCGCCTTCGCCGTCTCGTCCTCGTGCTCGTCGTCCTCCTCCCGCAGGCCAAGGGTGACCGCCGACACGATCCACCGCGACGAGGGTGCCTGCGGCAGGTCGAGCGGCGAGGTACCGAACGCCGGATTCGTCATCGGCGCACCGATCATCCGGCGGCAGTCGGCGAGGTAGGCGTCCCAGCGGTCGACGCCGCTCGATGTCACTGAGCCGGCTGTCGCGACTCCCGCCGGGCCCACCCGAGGAGCGGACGTTCCGGCGGTGAGCTCGCGCAGGCGCAGCAGGTCGGTTTCGAAACGGCGTGCGGCACGCTCGTCGGCGAACAGGGTCTGCACCGTGTAGTCGTATCTCAGCCGGGGACCGTTGTCGGCACTGTGGCGCCGTGCGCAATGTACGGGGGTGCAGACGAAGACGACAGCGGATTCGGCGGTGGTGCCGTCAGGACGGGCGCACGTGGCGCGAACCGCCGCCCCAGGAACCTCCGGCAGTGGGAAGGAACAGGCCGGCGACCCCGCCGGAACGGTTCCGGCCCGGGTTCAGGAACCAGATGAACCGTAGGGAGACGTACTGATCACCACGGGCAGGGTGGGGGTACGCCAGAGAGACGTGCAGGCCTTCGCTGTCCGTGTTCGCGCCCAGCAGAACGAGCGTGTGACCGCTGAACTCGAAGGGCCGGACGGCGCGGCCCGTCAGGGTCGCGAGTGAGGTGACGCGCCCCTGTTCGGGAAGCAGCGGTGCGGTGTCGGCGGCGAGTACGGCGAGCTCGCAGTTGCCACCGTCCCGGGTGCTGGTGCACAGCGCGGCGCGGGTGAGGTTCGGGCTCCCGGTGAGAGCGTATCGGCGGCCGCCGGCCTGCCATTCGACAAACTTGCCGTGCCGCATCCGAGTCTCCTCGAGAAAACGGATCTGCGCGTCGAAGCCGCCGAGTGCTCTCTTGATCGCTCCGGCGTCGTAGCTGGACCAGCGAGGCTGGAGCCCGAGGACGGTGCGGCGGGGTGTCAGACGGCCGACCAGCCCGCTGAGGGCCCCGGGTTCCGGTGCGGCGGGGGCGTTGACATGCCGTTCGGCCAGAAGAGCGGCCAGTTCCGTCAGATGACTCGCCGACCAGGGGGCCAGTTCCACGGCGGAGGGCAGTGCGTGCAACCAGTCGGCGAGGTCGGCCAGGAGGGCGTGGGAGTCGTCGTCCTCGGTCTCCACCACCGTCCACAGTTCGTCGTTGGCACCCCAGCCGGACAGCGTCGGGTTCCCCGAACCCACTGCGAGCCGGCAGGCGTGTTCTCCGATCAGGAGGACGACCTTGGGATGGAACGCCCGTCGGCAGGAGGCCAGGCCGTGCAGATAGCTGCGGCCGGCCAAGCGCACGTCGACCGGGTCGTACAGCACTCGGGCCGCGTCCCCGGTCACCGCGGTGCGGGCGCCCAGACCACGGGTGACGGGTACGGCCACCTTCTCCAGAAAGGGAAGATCCACTGTGAAACCCAGGAAGAGCGCTTCGCGCAGCGCCTGCTGATCGCTGCGTTCGCTCCACTCCCTCAGCAGCGTGACGGGGGATGCGAACCGTGTGTGCTGTGCCGCGCTCATGGGTTTGTCTCCAGGATTCGCCGTCCCTCCGCGGTGACGGTGTGGCAGCTGTCGCGGACGGCGAAGAGCCCCAGCTGCTCTGCCAGGGAGCCCAGTTGGGGGATGCGGGTGCCGATGTCGGAGTCTCCTTCGTCACCGGTCTTGAAATAGCGCTCGTTGCGGAGGTGCAGACGGGAGACGATCTTCAGCCCGCCGGTCGCGGGGTCGGTGCGCAGCTTCGCGAGGGCGACTCTGCGGGACTGGGCGAGCATGTCGTCCACCAGCCGGGCGGCCAGGTCGCGGACCGGCCGGTCGGCGTAGTCGTCGATGAGGCCGTCGACCCACGTCGGGTCGAGGAACTCGGCCCAGCGCCGCTGACGGCCCAGGAAGACGGCCCGAACGCCGCCGGGCAGATGACCCTCTCGGGACCGCAGCGCACCCTGAAGGAGTGATCGGGCATGGATTCTCCGGCGCACGTTGCCGGTGCGGGCCGCGAGGCACAGGCAGAGTCTCTGTACGGGGGTGGTACGACGGACTACGCGGAGTGAGGACTTCCGTGTCTTTGGCCCGGTGACTCATCCGCAGGCGCGACAGCCCGACCAACGATCGTTCCGGGGTGATCGCCGGCCGGGCCGGAGTGCCCGTTCGAGCGCGCGCACCCTCCTCGTGGAGGCGAGCGTGTCCTCAGGCGCGGACGATCGCCAGCACCTCGTCGCGCAGCCGGGCCACGGTGTCCGCACTCAGGGCCTCCACGTTGAGCCGCAGCAGTGGCTCAGTGTTGGAGGGCCGCAGATTGAACCACCAGTCGGCGGCGCTGATCGTCAGTCCGTCGAGTTCGTCGGCGACCGCTCCGTCCCGGCCGGCGAAGGTCTCACGGACCATGGCGAGCGCGCGTCGCTGGTCGCGGACGACGCTGTTGATCTCGCCGGACGCCGCGTATCGCTGGTACTGACCGACCAGCGCGGACAGCGGTCTGCGCCGGCCGCCGAGAGCGGCGATCACATGCAGGGCCGCCAGCATGCCGGAGTCGGCGAACCAGAAGTCGCGGAAGTAGTAGTGCGCCGAGTGCTCGCCGCCGAACACCGCGTCGGTACGCGCCATTTCGGCCTTGATGAAGGAGTGTCCAACGCGGGTACGGACCGGGGTGCCCCCATGCTCGCGCACCACGTCGGGCACGGCGCGCGAGGTGATCAGGTTGTGGATGACCGTGCTTCCCGGGTGGTCGGTCAGCAGGCGGGCCGCGATCAGGGCGGTGACGGCGGACGGCGAGACGGCTTCGCCCCGCTCGTCGACGACGAAACAGCGGTCCGCGTCACCGTCGAAGGCCAGGCCCAGATCGGCCCCGGTCTCCCGCACCCTGCGCCGCAGATCGACGATGTTCTTCGGGTCCAGCGGGTTGGCCTCGTGGTTGGGGAAGGTGCCGTCCAGCTCGAAGTACATCGGGACGACCTCGACAGGAAGGTCACGGAAGACCGCGCGGGTGGTGAGACCGCCCATGCCGTTGCCCGCGTCCACCACGATCTTCAGCGGGCGGATGGCGGAGAGGTCCACCAGTCCCAGGAGATGGGCGGCATAGTCCCCGAGCATGTCCCGCTGGGTGAGGGAACCCGGCGCGCGCTCGGTCGCGGGCAGCCCCCCACCGGCGGACCAACGCTCCGCGAGTGCGCGGATCTCCCGTAGCCCGGTGTCCTGGCCGACCGGTGCCGCGCCCGCTCGGCACATCTTGATGCCGTTGTACCGGGCGGGGTTGTGGCTGGCGGTGAACATCGCGCCGGGACGCCGCAGTCTGCCGCTGGCGAAATACAGCCCGTCGGTGGAGCACAGGCCGATCTCGGTCACGTCGGCGCCGCGCTCGGCCGCGCCCTCCGCGAAGGCGCGTGCCAGCCCCGGGGAGCTGGGGCGCATGTCGTGCCCGGTCACGATCGCGTCCGCGCCGGTCGTCTCGACGAAGGCGGCGCCGAACAGCCGGGCGAGGTCCTCGTCGAGCTGATCGGGAACGGTGCCACGGATGTCGTAGGCCTTCACCAGGCCGGAGAGGTCAACGCTGGGCCTGTCATTCACTGTCGTACTCCTTGAGGGTCATCCATACGGCCGTGTCCTGCGGGATGCTGCGGCCGTCGAGCGGTGCGCTGGACAGCAGCACGTCGGCGTCGTCGTCCAGTGGGAGCGGCTGCGCGCCGAAGTTGACCACGCACCGCAGGCCGGACCCGCGTTCGAAGCCGAACCATTCGCCGCTGTCGGGACCGTCCAGTTTCAGTGCCGCGTCCGAGGCCGGGTGGTCGCGCCGCAGCCGCAGCGCCCTTCGGTACAGCGTCAGCATGGAGCCCCCGTCCTCCTCCTGCGCCATGGCGGACAGCCCGGCCCAGTCGGTGGGTTGGGGGAACCAGCAGTCTTCCGGGGCGGCGGTGCTGAAGCCGTACGGGGCGGCGTCGCCCTCCCAGGGCAGTGGCACCCGGCATCCGTCCCGGCCGCGGTCCTGGTGTCCGGAGCGCTCCCACAGCGGGTCGCGCAGCCGGTCGTCGGCGAGCTCGACCTGCGGAAGGCCGAGTTCCTCGCCCTGGTAGACGTAGGCCGCGCCGGGCAGCGCGAGCATCAGCAACGCCGCGGCCCGGGCCCGGCGCTCACCGGCCTGGCCGCCGCCGTAGCGGGTGACCGGCCGGACCGCGTCATGACTGGAGAGCACCCAGGTGACCGGGGCGCCCACCGCCTGCATGCCGGCCACGGACTGCTCGACCACGTCCCGCATCGCCGCCCCGTCCCAACGTGACTCCAGGAAAGCGAAGTTGAAGGTCTGCTGCATCTCGCCGGGGCTGACGTAGCGGGCCAGCCGCTCACGGTCGAAGATGCCGGCCTCGGCCACCATCACCCGTTCGCCCGGGGGCACCGCGCCGGCGGGCGCGGGGTGGCTGTCCAGCAGCGCACGCCACTTGCGAAACAGGGGGTGCAGTTCCTCCTGGTCGTAGTAGGGCATCAGGTGGTTGCGGTGGACGTCCTGGTGCTGGCCCGCGCCGGCGTCGGGCAGACCCTGCGCCTTGAACAGGGTGTGGGCGACATCGACGCGGAAGCCGTCGACGCCGCGGTCCAGCCAGTGCTTGAGGATCCGCTCGAAGTCGGCGACGACCTCGTGGTCGCGCCAGTTCAGATCCGGCTGCTGCGGGGCGTGCAGGTGCAGGTACCACTCGCCGGGGCTGCCGTCCGACTCCCGCACCCTGGCCCAGGCAGTGCCGCCGAACGCGGACTGCCAGTCGTTGGGGGGCAGCTCGCCGTTCTCGCCGCGGCCCGGCCGGAAGATGTAGCGCTCCCTCGCCCGTGAGCCGGGCCTGGCGGCGACCGCCTCACGGAACCAGGGGTGCTGATCGGAGGTGTGGTTGGGGACCAGGTCCACCAGGACCTTGACGCCCAGGGCATGGGCCCGCTGCACCAGGGCATCGAAGTCGGCCTGCGTTCCGAGGTCGGGCGCCACCGCGGTGTGGTCGATGATGTCGTAGCCGCCGTCGGCCAGCGCCGAGGGGTAGAACGGGGTGATCCACACCGCGTCGACGCCCAGTTCCCGCAGATGCTCCAGTCGCGCCGTGGCACCGGGCAGGTCCCCGATGCCGTCCCCGTCATTGTCGGCGAAGGAGCGGGGGTAGATCTCGTAGCAGACGGTGTCCCGCCACCATGGGACGGCGCTGTCCGGTTCGCCGGAACCGTCCGTCCCGTGCCCGGCGACGGCTGGGCTCGGGACGCTGCTGACGTCGTCCGGAGTTCCGGACATGGTCATCCTTCTCCTGTGGTCGAGGGCGACGGGATGGTGACGGGCAGCCTGCGACCGATCTCCGCCGACCGGGTCGCCGCCTCCGCCACCGCAACGGCGGCCAGTCCGGCGGAGGCATCGGCCACCGGGGTGCCGCCGTGCGCCGCGACATGCAGGAGGTCGGACATGGCCGCCCGCACGCTCTCGGCGTAGACGTACTGCTTGCGCGCCTCGCCGCCCAGATCGATCACGCAGTCGACCCGGTGCGGGGCGACGCGCCTGACCCCGCGGCCGGAGGCCGGACGGTCCGAGCCGGCACCGCGGGTCACCGACACCGTGATCCGCTCCTGCCCGCGCGGGCGCAGGCCGGGGACCGCGAGGAGCTCACCGGCCCGTTCGGGCAACCGCTCCCAGCGGGCGGCGCCCGCCTCGTCGGTCCACGCGGTGAGGGTCGCGCAGGTGGGGATCCAGCCGGTGACGCGGGCTTCGGCGAAGCCGTAGTCCAGGCGCATCAATTGCCGCTCGGCGCGGTGGGCGTGGGTGAAGGAGTGGGTGTGGGTCGCCACGGCTCCGCCGGGATGGGTGGCGGTGGCCACCACGATGTCCACGGGGCCGCCGGGTCGCCGCACCGCGGTGCCCTGGACCTCGACCGGGTCGCTGCCCATCAGGGCGCTCGCGGCGTCGAAGAAGTGCACGCCGTGCTCGATGTGGATGCCGCCGCTGTGCGCCGGGTCCCAGAACCAGTGGTCCGGGCCGAGATCCTCGTCGGAGGCGTCGTTCTCGAAGGCGAACCGCCGCAGCGGGTCCAGCAGCCCTTCCGCGCCGAGCCGCTGGAGCAGCCGCAGGATCGGGTTGTAGCGCAGCACATGGTCGACGACGAACACGCCGGGCGCACGGTCCGACTCCTTCGCGACGCGCGCGGCGTCCTCGAGGGTGACGGCGATCGGCTTCTCGCAGAAGACGTGCTTGCCCGCGCGCAGCGCGGTCACGGCCGCATCCGCGTGGGCGGCCGGCGGGGTGGCCAGGACCACCACGTCGACGCCCGGGAGCGCCACCGCCTCCTCGACGGTCGTGCAGACCGCCGCGCCGTGCCGTTCGGCAAGGGCGTGGGCGCGGTCACGGTCGGGGTCGGCGCACGCGACGACCCGCAGTCCGGGGATGTCGCGCACCGCGTCCAGCACGTAGGCGCCGAAGCCGCCGCAGCCGATCAGGGCCAGCCCGAATTCCGCGTCGGGTATGGCGATCATTCAGCCCGGTCCAGGCGGGCCACGCCGATGTGCGCGTCGGCCATGCCGTAGAAGACGTAGCGCACGCCGTCGACCTCCTCGATGGCGGTCGGGAAGACGACGTTCGGCACGGTGCCGGAGCGCTCTTCCTCAGTCTCCGGGGCCATGAGCGGCTCGGCGGTGCGGGCGAGGACCTTGGCCGGGTCGGCGGGGTCGAGGATCATCGCACCGGCCGCGTAGTGGACCGTCTGTACCTGGGCGAAGGGGTCCTCGATGGTGCCGGAGACACCGTGGTGGATGAGCAGCCAGCCCTCTTCGACGCGGATCGGGGCCGGGCCGGCGCCGATCTTGAGCTCCTCCCAGGGGTGCTCGGAGAGCGCGACCAGGCGGTGGTGGCGCGGCCGGGTCAGGGCGCGGAGGTCCTGCTTGACCTCGTCGACGGGGACGTAGGAGATCCAGATGCCGGGGCGCTCGTCGGTCACGCCGGCGGGCAGGTGCACGCCCTCGCCGGGGCGGAACCAGCCCAGGTCCCACATCGGGCGGTGCAGCATGGCGAAGTACATCTCGCCGCCCGGGCCCGGCACGGGCTCGGGGAAGTGCACGACGTCCTTGTTGGGGAAGAGGTTGAGGTCGGTGTCCAGGTCGGGCTGGTACTCGAACTGGATCGGGCCGAGACGCTCCCAGTTCACCAGGTCCTCGGAGACGGCGAGGGCCGGCTTGGGGCCGAGCGGGCCGTAGGCCACGTAGGACATCACGTGCCGGCCCAGGTCCTCGACCCAGGTGGTGCGGGGGTCTTCCACGCCGGCGTTGTTCTTGCCGCGCTCCCAGCCCGCGTCGGGGGCGAGGACGACGCCGCGGCGTTCGACGCCGGTGGGCACGCCGTTCTCGACCGTCACCTCGGCGAGCCCGACGCGGGAGACGTTGCCCTCCGCGACCAGGCGTGGCAGCAGGTGGAGCCTGCCGTCGGGGGTGCGGCCGGAGGCGGGGTTGAGTACACCCTCGACCTCGTTGGCCTCGCCGGGAAGCGGGGACATGACGACGCCTACCCGGGTGAGGCGGTAGGGGATGGGGGTGGTGGTGCTGTGGTTCACAGGGGTTCAGCCCTTCGTGGCGGAATCGATGTCGGTGGAGGTGAAGCGGCGCTGGAAGGCGATGTAGAGCGCCACCGCGGGTGCTGCCAGCACGCACGCCCCGGCGAGGATGGCGCCGAACGGGTTGGCGGCGGCCGAGGAGACGGTGCTGATGTAGTTGGCCAGGGAGACGGCCAGCGGCTGCATGTCCTGCCGCTTGGTGACCAGGAACGGCCAGAGGAACTCGTTCCAGGGCCCGGTGAAGCTGAGCAGCACCACCGAGACGAGGGCGGGCCTGCACAGTGGCACCGCGATGCGGAACAGGATCTGCAGCTCCGAGGCCCCGTCCATGCGGGCCGCCTCGAACATGGCCGGCGGCAGCTGCAGGAAGAACTGGCGGAAGATGAACACGGCGCTGGTGTTGATCGCGAACGGCAGGATCATGCCCACATACGAGTCGGCCAGACCGTAGTTGCGGACGATCAGCACATACAGCGGGATCATCAGGAGTTGGAACGGGACGACCTGGACCAGCAGCACCAGGGCGAAGGTGGAGCTGCGGCCCCGGAACTGCAGACGCGCCAGCGCGTATCCGGCGAGGAGTCCGAAGACCGTGGTGCAGATGATGACACCACCGGTGAAGATCCCGGAATTGATGAGCGAACGCCCGAGCGAGATCGCCGAGTTGATCGCGGCGTAGTTGTGCAGGCTCAGATTCCCCGGATTCGGAAACGCGCCGGCCGGGCTGGAGTCGGGCTCTTTCTGCAAGGAGCCGATGATCATGTAGTAGAAGGGGAAGAGGAAGGCGAACGCCCCGATGAGCAGCGCGATCCTCGACCAGACCGACCTCGACGCCGGTCCCGTGGCGTGAGACGTGCGTCGGTGCTTCGGCTCGGACGAGGCTGTGACGTGGGTGTTCATCTCAGTCCCTCTCCAAGAAGCGGCGGTAGACGAGTGATATGGCGGTGATCAGCACGACGAGGATCACGCCGATGGCGGCGGCCTGATCGGGGTGCCCCTGCTGCAGACCTCGCTGGTACATCAGCAGCACGGGTGAGGTCGTCGCGCCGTCGGGTCCGCCACCGCTGGTGAGCAGGTAGGGCTCGGTGAACAGGTTGGCTCCCGTGACGGTGGCCAGGATCAGGACCAGGAGCGTGGCGGGTCGCACCGCGGGAATCGTGATCGACCGGAACACTCGGAGCTTTCCCGCTCCGTCGATGGCCGCCGACTCGTACAGCTCCTGAGGCACGTTCTGCAGCGCCGACAGATACAGCACCACGAAGAAGCCCAGCTGCTTCCAGGCCACGAAGACCGCGACGGTCGGCATTGCCAGATGCGAGTTCACCAGCCACGAGGGATCCGGTGCGAGCGGCCCGAGGGCCTGGTTCACCAGGCCGTCGGAGTTGAACAGGAAGATCCACACGCCCACGACCGCGACACTGGCCGTGACGTAGGGGATGTAGTACGCCGTCCGGAAGAAGGAGCGGTACCGCAGCTTCTGGTTGAGCGCGCTGGCGAGAACCAACGAGGCGACCACCGTCAGCGGCACGTTGATGACGAGGAAGACGGCGATGTTGAGGAACGACCGCCACACGTCGGGATCGGTGAGGACCGCGGTGTAGTTGTCCAGCCCCACGAAGGGCCGGTCGACCTTTACACCGGGGGCGGTGAAGAAGTACTGGTGGAAGGACATCCACACGGCGAAGCCGAGCGGATACACGAAGATCGCGGCCAGGTAGAGCAGGTACGGCGAGACGAAGAGCATGCCGATGGGCTGGTGTCCGCCGAGCCGCAGCCGCCAGAGCTGTCTCCGCGCCGTTGTGCTCCTCCCGGCCCCGCGCTTGCCGCGCGCGGGGCCGCGGGTGTCAGAGTGCGTAGAGGACATGGCCGCGGATCACTGGCCCTCGGCCAGCTTGTCGACCTTGCCGGCGGCGCTCTTCAGGGTGGCGGAGAGGTCGCCCTTGCCGAAGATGACGGCCTTGGTGTAGGCGTCACGGAAGGTCTGCCAGATCTCGACCGAGTTCGGCACGTTCGGCGCTTCGATGGTGTGCTCGGCCTGCTGCGCGAAGGCCTCGTAGTCCTTGTGGGACGCGAAGTAGGACGGGTAGGCGGACGTCAGGTCCGTACGCATCGGCATCTGGCCGGTCGCCTCCAGGAGCTTGCCGTCCTGCTCCTTGCCGGTGGCGAACTTCATGACGTCCCAGGCGGTCGCCCGGTTCTTGCAGGAGGTGTACATGCCGATGGACTTCTCGTCGCTGAAGGTGCCCTTGCCGGCGGTACCGTCGGCGGTCGGCACCGGTACGGCGCCCCACTTGACCTTGTCGCCGTAGACGGAGACCGCCCAGGGACCGACGGTGGCCATCGCGGCCTTGCCCTCGGCGAAGGAGTCGCCGTTGAAACTCTCCTTGGGAGCCAGGCCCTCGGCGTACATGGTCTTCCAGAGTTCGGCGGCGTTGACGCCCTCGGGCGAGGCGAACTGGGCCTTGCCGCTCTCGACGAGCTGCTTACCGGTCTGCGCGGCGAACAGCGGGTAGAAGTCGAACCAGGACTGGTAGAACTCGGACGTCGGCGCGGGCCAGATGGCAGCCTTGGCCACCCCGCTCTTGACCAGCTTGCGCGAGGTGTTCAGGAAGTCCTGGTAGCTCGCCAGCTTGGGGTGTTCCGCGTCCAGCCCGGCCTTCTTGAAGAGTTCCTTGTTGTAGAAGATCATCACCGGGTTGCTCTTCCACGGCATCTGGTAGTACTTGCCGTCCGGGGACGCGTACTGGCTGAGCCGGTCGCCGACACGGGACTGCAGGTACTGCTTTCCGTCGGGGAAGTCGTCCAGCGCGACCAGGCCACCCTGCTTCTGGAAGCCGGGCACGGCCGCCGGAGCGGTGTTGAGGACCAGGCACGGCGCGTTACCGGCGGTGATCGCCGCGCCGATGACCTCTTCGGAGCTCTTGCCGGCGGGAATCTCCTGCGCGGTCACCTTCTCCTTGGGGTGGGTGGCGTTCCAGTCCGCCACCATGCTCTTGCCCCACGCGACTTCCTGCGCGTTGTTGGAGTACCAGACCGTGATGGGACCACGGGCGTCGTTGCTGGCGCTACCGGAGCCCGATCCGCCGCCGCTGCCGCACGCGGACAGCGTCAGGGCGGCCACCGGCAGCATGACGAGGAGGGCCTTCTTCATTGGAGGTACCGTTCCTTACTGGGTGAAATCGGTCGGCGGATACGACGTCGCTGAGCTGTCGCGGGCCGCCTTCCTGGAGAAGAGGGAAAGAGAGTCTTGGGACCGCCGCCACCGGCGGTCAGCGACCCCCGCGGACGGGGGCGGGGCCGGTCGAGCCGCGTATCACCAGCGTGGCCGGGGCCAGTTCGACGTCAGCTGTGGTGCCTTGCTCGATGATCTCCACCAGCGCCTGGGCGGCGGCCCGGCCCCAGGAGGCCGGGTTGGCGCGGCAGGTCGTCAGTGGAGGGCTGGTCCAGGACGCCAAGGGGACATCGTCGAAGCCGACCACCGAGAGGTCCTCGGGCAGCCGCAGGCCCGCTTCCTGGGCGACCGCCATACCGGCCGTGGCCGACAAGTCGTTGCCGTACACGATGGCGGTGGGAGGGCTGCTTCGGGCCAGCAGCGCCCGGGTCGCCTGTGCCCCTCCCTCGGCGGTGAACCCTCCGGGCAGTGACGTCCCGGAGGGCAGGCCCGCCTCGGAGAGCGCGTCTGCCCATGCCTGGCGGCGGCGTCGTGCGTGCACGAAGTCCTCGGGCCCGGCCACATGGGCGATGTCGCGATGGCCCAGCTCGATCAGGTGGCGCACGGCGCTGCGGACGGCGGGACGGTCGTCCAGGTTCACCGTCGGCAGGTCGGTGTCCGCTTCGACCGCGCCCACGGCGACTGCGGGCAGACCGAGCTCCGTGACCAGTGCAGGCCGTGGATCGTCCTGGCGGAGGTCGGTGAGGAAGACGCCGTCGACCCTCCGGTCGGCCGCGAGCCTGCGGTAGGTCTCCACTTCGTCGCCGGGGCGGCTCATCTGCAGCATCAGACCGTCGCCGGTCTCGGAGATCACTGCCTCGATGCCCGCCATGAACGCCGGGTAGAACGGATCGGTGCCGATCAGTTCGGGTTCGCGGGTGAGGACGAGGCCAACGGCACGGGCTCGGCCCGTGGACAGTGCCCGCGCGCTGCGGCTCGGGGTCCACCCCAGTTCCTCGGCCGCCGACCGGACGCGCTGCTGAGTGGCGAGCGCCACACCGGGGCGATTGTTGAGGACGAAGGAAACCGTCGCGCGAGACACCCCGGCCAACTGCGCCACATCCGCGATCGTAGGACGACGGGCCATGTGCGAACTCCAGTCTCTGCCACTCGGGAGCACTTACGACTTCTGCCGGGTTCGCCTCCGCCGCCCGGATGCCTCGCGGCCGCGCCTGGACGGCGCTGTCCCAAGGACCGGGAACAGGTGTGAGCCAGGTCTCAGTGCCAGGGGTGGCGAAGAGACAGCCGGGGACTTGAACCGGTTTAAATGACGGTTCGTAGCTTCGACTCCATTCCCCGTTCAAGTCAAGCGCCAGGGATTATTGTCTCTTTTGGTGTGTATGGTACGAAACTGTGTGATACTGTCGACTCCGGTCACCGACGGCCGCCGATACCCAGGACGCCTCCCTCGGCGCCGCGCCCATTTGGGCGCCGGTGCCTCGCCGCTGTCGTGCGAACCGCCACCCGTCCGGGCATCCGAAATCGCACGGACCTCACGCCAAAAGGCTCACCGCCTCCGAATGGCATGGGAAAGGCGGCAGGCCAGTGAAAGGCGGAGGGTGATCGGGCCGTATTCCGCAGGAGGGGACGCGGCGGTGGGAGCAGTGACGGGTAATGCAACTCGCTTTCGACGCTAGTGAATTGCGGAATCTTGGAACCGCTGGATCGGCCGGCGTCGCCGACCTGCCCGCCGCGGCCTGGAGGCGGGGTCGGATGGTGTTTGTGACGCAAGGCGCGCTGCACGCCTTTCAAGCCGTTTCGCCCGGTAGAATCTGGGCGAAACGGACGCCGCCGCACCCGCTTTGCTGTCACCGTCGCCGCCGGCTTTTCCACCACCACCGCTGCCAGTACCGCCGCGACGGAGCAGCACCCCACTCCCACGATCGCCGCCGCCCCAAGGGGCGGATGCGTCGCCCGTATGCCGACCACTCTCGACCTGCGACCGACCGAATCGCGCAGTCGGCGGACATGATTCTGCAGGTAATTCCGCCCGAGGCCGGCATCCGCGACCTGGGCGTCCGCCCTGACCCGGAGTCCGGAGCGTCCTCGCGACGCCCTTCACGGGGGAAGCGGAGCAACTCCGCCGCAAGCTTCGGTTCGTCGTCGACCGCCCACCTGCGGCACGCGTCTCAGTCCGTTGATCACGGTGCGGAGACGTGGCGGGGCGCCGTGCGTGCGGCCGGGGCGTGCACGCAGGCCGGTTTGCTGTGACAGGTGGTGACGGCCCGGGAGTTCTTGAAGCAGTTGACCGTCCGTTCGAGACCTGTCACGGAGATCAACGCAATACTGCGTATCCGATCTGTGCCGTACACCGAATACACGCGCTCAGTGCGGTCACTGCCATGCTGTCCGGCCTTTTCCCCGGCCGGCAATCCCGGCACGGTCACCGCGTCATCTTCCGCTGCGACTGAGGCGAGACGGGTTTCCGCGCCTGTCCGGACGGCAGCCCGGAAGGCATCACGCCGCCACCAGAGCGCTGGGGCCGCCGCGAACAAGGGTCAACACGTCTCCACTCACCGGCCGGTGCTGTCGGCGTCGTCCGGGGCGGCGCGGTCCGCCGATCCGGACGGCGATCCCAACTGGACGGCCAGGATGCCATCCGGTTCTGGACACATGCTGGTGTGGAGGCTGCCACCGACCCCTCCGGCTGCCGAGCCATGTCGCCGTGGCGTGTGCCGGGTTGAAGAGGTTCGGGCTCCAAGCCGGCTGCTGACACCAGCAAGGACTTCGCCGGGACCTTGCCGTGCTGCGGGCCGAGCCCGACGTGTTCGGCCGGGTGGCGATCACGCCACCACCACCCAACTCGCCCTGGCCCGACTGCCCGAACACCTGCGGCGGGGAGGCCGGACGCGGGTCCGCACCGACTCCGCCGGCGGCACTCACGCCTTCCTCGGCTGGCTGTCGAGACCAGGCCGGTGGCTGTCGTGTTCCGTCGGCATGACCATCACCGACGCCGTCCACCAGGCAGTGCTGAAGATCCCGAAGAGGGTGTGGACGCCGGACGCCGGACGCAGGACGCCTTCGGCGCCGTGTGCCGGGCAGAACCGACGGGCGCACTGACCAAACGCGTTGCTGACGTGCTCGGTGCAGTTCTCGTGGATGCAGGGAGCAGGTGACTTGAGTCGCCGGGCCTTGTTCCAGGAAGTGCCGGCGATCGTATGTACCAGTCGCAGCAATCCGTCCAGTTCCCGGCACGAGTTGCGCGTGCGCCACGCAAGGTGGCGAGACGGGCGTCGATCACCGCCTAGCGGGTATCGGCATCGCGTTCCAGCGACCGCAGTTGCCTGACGGCCTTCGCGAAATGGCCCTGGGTGCGGGCAGTGACGGCCCGCGCGAAGACAGTCGATGGCCTTCCGGTCGATCCCCCGTTCCATCCGGCATCCCGTGACATGGTGTCCGACACCACCATTCCCCTCTGGTTCTGCCGGCCGCGTGGACGCCGCCGTCCGATGCCCCCGGCGGACGCGGCATATGCCTGCGATGCAAAGAGTCTTAAGTGGCGTCCGCGAACAGTCGCCGGATCAACTCCGGCCAGAGCAGGTCCCAGGTTCCTCGCGACGGGTATGGCGACCTTCTCCAGGAACGGGAGATCGACTGTGAACCTCAGGAGGAGCGCCTCGCGCAGGGCTTGCCGATCCCCGCGTTCGACCCATTCATGCGCAATGTGACGGGAGAGACGAACCGGGCGTGCCGTGCCGCGCTCATCGGTTCACCTCCAGGATCCGCCTACGACGGGCTACCTCAGGTGCGTAAGCGCATCCCGTCGATAGTTGCGTGTGCATGCTCTCGGGGAGTGATCTTGCGGCCCGCGGGAACCTCGACATCGATTAGCCCTGTTGCGGCTGGTCGAAGGATCTCGTGAACGTCCCACTCGTACTCGTAAGAAGGACACACCAGCGAGGACCTCGGCCTGACGGCCGCGGTCCTCGATGCGTTTGCGTGGCTTTCGCGCCACGCGCATCCGCCGCCGCGGCCGCACCCCCAGCGTGCCGAGGTGGCTGCCCTCCTCCGCGTGGCGTGAAACGTGATGTTAACGAAGCAACTAGTTTTGTCATGGACACTTCCCTGAGTTGGTTGCCTGCTGTACCAAATGAAGGCCAGCTTTCCCGCTCAGGGAGGTCTCGTGAGACGCGTCAGATCGCTTTCCGTCCTGGCTACACTCGCCCTCGCGATCATGTTCAGCCTGGTGCTGACCGGTCCGGCACAAGCTGCCGGACCGGCCTATGTCGCACTGGGCGACTCCTACTCGGCCGGCAACGGCGCAGGCAACTACGACAGTTCGAGCGGAGACTGCCACCGCAGCCTCAGCGCCTACCCCTATCTGTGGAAGAACGCCCACGCGCCGTCCTCCTTCGCCGACACCTCCTGCTCAGGTGCGGTCACCACGGACGTGACGAACAATCAGCTCGGCCCGCTGAACTCCGCCACGGGCCTCGTCTCCCTCACCATCGGCGGCAATGACGCGGGCTTCGCCGACGTCATGACCACCTGCGTGACCGGTTCGGACAGTACCTGCGTCAACCGGGTCGCCCAGGCCGAGAGCTACGCGCAGAACACCCTCCCCGCCCGCCTGGACGCCACCTACAACGCCATCCGCGCCAAGGCCCCCAACGCCAAGGTGGTCGTTCTCGGCTACCCGCACATGTATACGCTCAACGTCTTCTGCGTCGGTCTCAGCGACACCAAGCACCGCAAGATCGACGAGGCCTCCGACGTCATCGACAGCGTCATCGCCGCCCGTGCCGCAGCGCACGGTTTCGTCTTCGGCGACGTGCGCGGCACCTTCAACAACCATGAGCTGTGCTCCGGCGACGACTATCTGCACTCCCTGGTGGTCTCGCCGAGCTGGGAGTCCTACCACCCCACCGCCACCGGTCACTCCAGCGGCTACTACCCCGTCCTCAACGCCAACAGCTGACCTCCGCAGAGGCGGGCCGTCCCGGCCCGCCTCCCCGGCATCTGCCGTTCCCCCGCTCCGTACGGTTCAGGCCGACAGTGTCCGCTCCGGGTTCCCGTTCCGCTCCCGCCAGGCGGCGTGGTGCGCGCGGGCCGTCGCCTCGGCGCGGTGGCGGGCGGCGGCGGGGACCGGCAGACGGCACAGGCCGTCCAGGGTGTGGAGCATACGGTCGGCGACGCGCCGCCCCAGCGGGGTGAGCCGGCCCGAGCCCAGGGCCACCAGCGTCGCCTCCCGGGCCGCCGACCGCCAGCGCGCGAACTGCACATGGGCCTCCGTGCGCAGCCCCGGGTCGGGTTCCGTCTCGCCCCGCCGGGCCCAGAAGCAGGCCACGCCCAGATGGGCGTAGGCCCCGTGGAACAGGCCGAGCAGGGGGCGCGGGTCGGGGCGCCAGGGGGCGTAGAAGCGTTCCGGGCCGGGCTCCAGCAGGTCGAACAGGTGCAGCAGGGCGGAGAACTTGTTGTGCTGCATCTCGTGCGTCATCGTCGCCGCGAATCCCGTCGCCGTCGTCGGCCGGGACATCGCCACACACCCGAACGTCTCCGCGCTGCTGCCGCTGACGGTACCCTGGCCGGTGCCGGTCAAGGGCACCAACTGGCGTGGACCCGCGGCCAGTTCCTCGTACAGGTCCGGATGGTCCGCCCGGAGCAGTCCGCAGGCCTCCCGGGCCGCCGTCACCCAGTGGTGGATCTCGTCTGCTTCCAGGTCGTCGGGGCGGCGCACCGCGTTCGGGAAGCCGGGCTGGTCCAGGACGTCCAGCAGCAGCGGGGTACCCGGGGCCAGGGTCTCCAGCAGGTACGCGCCGTGCCAGCGGCCTTCGCTGCGGTACGGGGACGCCGGTACCGGCACCGGAGGGTCGCCGGGGGACCGGCCGGTCAGGGAGAGCAGGGCCCGGCCGGACGTGTCGACGCGCAGCACGGCCTGCCCTCCTCGGCGGGCGGCCGGGAAGTGGGCCCGGCCGAGCGACGGCAGGGCCACCCAGGCCCCCTCCACCGGCCACTCCACCCGCGCCGCCAGCCCCGCGCGTACCGTCGCGGCCGCGGCCAGCGCCGTGTACCGGCCCAGCGGCGCCCGGAGAGCCGGCCGGTCCTGCTCCCGCCGTCCGGTCAGTCGGGCGAGCAGCCCGAACAGGGCGGGCCCCGCCGCCGGATGGGTCAGTACGGCCGCCGTCGCCGCGGGGTCGGCGCGGGTGGCGGCGGCGAGCAACTCCCAGGCGCGTGCTGCCTCCTCGGCCACCTGGCCCCCGGTCTCCCGGGCCGCGGCCGTGACGGCGTACGCGCAGGCAAGGCGGCGGCTGTGCTCGGCGCGGGCCAGGAACCGCAGGGCCTCGGCCCCGCCGGCGCCCGCGGCGACCGCGTCGAACAGCGCGCCCGGCATCCGGTGCGGAGACGGCGTCATGCCGCTCCCGCGCCCGACGCGTCCGAGGTGCCCGACGCACCCGATGCGTCCGAGGTGCCGGTGGCCGTCAGGTCGGTTTGCAGGCGGTGTCTCACGCGGCCGATCAGTTCGGTGAGTTCGGCGCAGTACACGCTCGGGTTGGCGAATCCGGTGTCGCGCCGGTAACGCGTCGCGTAGTGGCCGCCGCCGCACACGCGGTGCAGCGGGCAGGCCCGGCACCGGGCGCACAGACCGGCGGCCCCCCACTGGCGCGCCGCGACGCCCGGATGGCGCAGGAGGTCGTCGAAGGAGTGGTCGCGGACGTCGAGCCCGGTGCGGGTGGCGCCCTCGTACGCGGTGCGCAGGGCGTCGTCCTGGGCGAGGGAGCCGTCCGTCTCCACCACCGCGTAGCGCACGGGGGACAGGCCGAGCGTCTCCGTCTGCGGGGTGGCGCCGAGCAGCAGCGCGAGCAGGTCGTCCAGGAGCCGCACCCGGGTCTCCTGGGCCGGGGCACCGTACCAGCGCTCGAAGACGGCCCACAGCCAGTCCGCGTACGGGGTGCGCCGCCCGGTGGGGTCCAGGCCCGGTGGCGGAGTGTGCCAGTTGCCCAGCGGGAGAAGGAAGTCGACGGCCGGCGGCCGGTGGGCGAGGAGGTCCTCGTAGGTGCGCACCGGGTCGTTGCGCAGGTCGATCGTGCACAACAGTGCGGCGAACAGCGGGCGGTAGGTGTCCTCGGAGAGCAGGCGCAGCGCCGTCCGCACCCGGCCGTGGCTGCCCCGGCCGTCCGCGCCCCGCCGGTGCCGGTCGTGCGCGGCCCGTCCGCCGTCGGTGCTCACCCCGATGCGCAGTCCCAACTCACCGCACAGGTCCAGGCGTTGCCGGGTGAGCCGTACCCCGTTCGTCTGCAACGACAGGTGCAGGCGTATTCCCTCGCCGAGCGTCTCGCGCAACACTCGTACGATACGGGCGAGTTCGGCGTCCCCGACGAGCAGTGGCTCGCCGCCGTGCAGCACCACACCCGCCTCCGTCGTGCCGTGCGCGGACAGGTGGGCGGCGATGCGTTCGGCGGTGCGGGCCAGTGTCGCCGGGGTCATGCTGCGCGGCTGGGCGCGCCAACTCTGGTCGTGGGAGCGGTACATGTAGCAGTAGTCGCAGGCGAGATCGCAGCGGCTGTGCACCTTCAGGACGAAGGAGTGGAACGGGTGCGGCACCCAGCCCGCGGCCCGCGAGGCCGCCACGTCGGCGTCCCTCGGCCAGGGCGGCTCGGCATGGAGCAGTGGCGGTCGACTCATCCGCTTCCCCCCGAAGGCGTACGCAGCGGACCAGGCCCGGCACGGTCGGCGGCGCACTCTGTTCGACCAGTATTCGTTCGCGGTGCGGTCAGCGTCAACATCACGAATTAGTCAACAGGGCTCCTGCGGAGGTCAGTTGTCCTCGTCCGGTGCGCTCCGGCCGCTGCCGCCGGAGCGGGCCTCGGCGTTACGCTGAAACGGCATTCCCGTAGCCTGCCGGACCTGCCGGCGCCCGGCGGGCCGTTCCGGCGGTCCACGAGACCTCATGGAGTGGACACCATGGCAGCAGCCGAAGGCGTCACCCCCGGTGAGGCCCGGGCCGGCGGGGGCGCCGAGCCGGTGCCCGACGTGGAGTCCGCCGTTCTGGACCTGGCCGCGCTCGCGCCCGACGACCTCGCCGCCCTGCCGGACTCCGTGCTCGGCGCGGTGGTGCGCCGGGTGTACGCGGGCTGCGCGGAGGGCGATCCGTTCGTCACCGGGCACCAAGAAAGCGCATAACCGCCCGGTGCGCGGAGCAGCCCTATACTGACCTCCACGCGTGTCCGTTTTGTTGGCATTTCCGGTTGGTTCTGTCCGCTTCGGTCACCGCCCCGGTCACCGCCCCTGCCGTCGCGTCCGCCGTCGCACCGGCCGCACCCGCCGTATCCGCCCCACCTGTCGTCGTCCCTGTAGCGCCGCGCCGAGCGGAGAGGTCATGTCAGACGTCAACCCCCTCGACCGCCCAGGTCCTTTCGCCGTCTTCCTCGCGACCTCGGAGAACCTCGGTCTGAGCACCACCCTGCGCAACGCCGCCGACATCCTCGCCGAGGCCAACCGCAGCGTCCTGCTCGTCAACGGCCGCCGCACCGCCGACGGTCCCGCCGTCCCGCTGCCCCCGCCCGAACCGGGCGAGGTCCGCACGGTCACGGTCGGCGGCCGCGCGCTCGCGGCCCTCGCCGCCGACCCCGTCGCCGTGTCCTACGACCATGTCCTGATCGAGGCACCGGTCCCCGACACACCGGAGGCGGTGGAGGCGACCCGGCCGGCCGCGTACGCCGACGCACTCGTCGTCTGCTTCGCGATGACCGCCTGGTCCATCGACGGAGCCGCCGCCCTCGCCGAGGTCCTGACGGTGCGCCGGTCCGACGGCGGCGCCGCACGGCTGCTCACCCTCGGCCTCAAGAGCGACGTCGCCGTCCACGACCGGCTGCGCAACGCACGCGAGCGGGTGCGCCGCAAGTTCGGCCCGATCGCCCGCACCCTGGGCGGCGGCGACATCCCCTTCCTGGAGATCCCGTACAACCCGATGTACCAGGACAGCCGCAGCCTCGCCGTCGAGGCCGAGGACGCCGGGACCGTCACCGGGCTGCGCCCCTACTACGAGCGGCTCGCCGACTGGCTGCGCGACCGCCGCACCGCGCGGCTGACCGATGTCACCGTCGTGCACTCCACCCGGCACGCGCCCTGGGCGGCCTGGCTGCGCGACCGGCTCGCCGCGCAGGGGGTGCGCACCGAACTGCGGCGCGCCGACACCTACACGGGTGAACGCCCCGACCCCGGCGGCGCCCTGCTGTTCGTGTCCCCCGACGACGCCGACGACACGCTCCTCGCCCAGATCGGGGCGCTCTCCCACACGGACGTCCGCATCGTGCTGGTGGACGAGCCGTTCCCGCACGCCGAGGCCGCCCACCACGAGCGGATCGACCTGCGCGGCACCACCGAGGACGAGGCGCTGCGGCTGCTCTTCACCGGTCTCGGACTCGATGCCGCCGAGTACGCCGTCCCCCGCGCCGCGGCCCGTTTCCCGCGCCTGCCGGAGACCACCAACGTCGCCCCGCGCGGCGTCGGCCTCGTCGACCGCGGCGAACTGCTCGCCCGGATCGACGAGTCGCTGCGCGACGCCGGCCGCGACGGGTCCTGCCTGGTGCTGCACGGGCCCAGCGGCTGGGGCAAGAGCGATGCCGCGCACGAGCTGTGCCACCGCTACGGTGCCGGCTACGACGTGGTGTGGTGGGTGCGCTCCTGGGAACGGCAGCGCGTCGAGCGCGGTCTCGCACGGCTGGCCGTCCGCCTGGGCGGCCCCGAGGAACGGCTCGCCACCGGCGGCGACGACGCCGGTGTCTCCCGGCTGCTGACCCGGCTGTCGCGCCCCGACGACGACCTGGGCAGCTGGCTGCTCGTCTACGACGGTGTCACCGACCCCGCCTCCCTGCACGGACTGCTGCCCGTACCGCACGAGCGCGGGCATGTCCTGATCACCAGCCGGCGGCCACCCGAGCCGGGCACCGGGGCCCCGCCCCTGACCCCGGCCGCCGAGCACCCGGCCGACCCGCCGCAGGAGACCCCGGTCGGTCCGCCCGCGGCGACCCCTCGCCCTCGCACCGGTCCCGAACCCCGCCCTCCGCACCTCACCCCCCTGGCCATCCCCCCGATGACCCCGGACGAGAGCCGCGCGCTGCTTGCCGACCGGGTTCCGGAGATCACCGAGCAGCAGGCCGGACAGCTCGGCAGCGTCGTGGACTTCGTGCCGCACGCCCTCCAGCTGGCGGCCCACTGCCTGGCCGAGCGGGTCGCGGCCCACCGCCGCGAGGACCACATGAACCCGGATGCCGCCCTGCGCGCCGCCGTCGGCGACGTGCTGGCCGAGTACCGGGCCGGCAAGACCGAACTGCTGCGCCACAGCGAGGGCGTGGCCCCGCTCGCGGTGATGGTCCGGGTCGCCCGGCGGGTCGCGCAGGCCACCCCGGGCGCCGCGGCCTGGCGTGCCGAGAGCCCCGAACGCGACGCCCTCGGCTGGCTGTTGGACGCCGCGTCCCTGCTCACCGGCCGCGGCATGGGGCTGGAACTGCTGCGCTCGCGCCGCATCCTGTCCGAACTGGCCCGCGACGACGACGCCGACCGGCCGGTCACCGCGCCGAGCACCCGCCACCCCGACGACGTACAGCTGCCCGACGAACACATGGTGAGCGTCGCCCTGTGGGCACTCGCCCAGGTCGGCCTGCTCGACGTCGACTTCGACCGCGCCGAACAGCCCCTCGCCCAGCACCACGGACTGCGCGACCTGATCAGGGCCGGCATGGCCGACGCCGACCGGCGCCACATCGAGTCGGTGCTGCGGGGCATCCTCGCCGAGTACGCCCCGCAGGAGAACCAGGAACTGCCCGCCGACTGGGCCCGCGAGGTGTACTCGTTGCGTCTGTGGGAGGACCCCCGGCCCCGGGTGCGCCGCTCGCTGCTGCGCCACCTCGGCGCGCTCAGCCGGCGCGCCGAGTCCGCCGACCTGGACCGGCTCCTGGAGATCGCCGGGCTGGCCCGGGCCTGGTGGCATGCCGACGACGACGAACAGTCGCCCGAGTACCTGCGGCTGCTCAACTTCACCGCCCGCGCCCACCGGTTGCGCGGCGACTACGACACCTCCCGCCGCCTCGCCCAGGAGGCGCTCGCAGGACACCGCAGGCTGCTGGGCACCACCCACCCCCGCACCCTGCTGTCCGCCGACTCCTACGCCGCGACCCTGCGCGCCGTCGGCCGGTTCGACGACGCCCTGCTGCAACTGCGCCCCGCGCTTGAGCAGTTGGAGCTGCTGCTCGGCTGGAAACATCCCGCCACCCTCCAGGTCGAGCACAACGTGGCCCTCACCGAGGCGCTGACCGGACGCGTCGCCCGCGCCCTCACCCGGCTCCAGGAACGCTTCCGCTACCGGCAGGCGGTCGGCGGCACGGACGACGAGATCGCCTGGGAGAGCGCCGACCTGCTCGCCTACCTCTACCGCTCGGCCGGCCGCACCGGCGAGGCGCACGACCTGCTGCGCCAGCGACTGCGCCGCCACGGCGACGTCTGGGACGGCAGGCGGCTCAACACCGAGGTGGGTCTGGCCGTCAGCGAGCGCCGGCTCGCCGACGGCTTCCCCGCCGTGAAGGATCCCCGCTACGGCTACGAACTCGCCCACGAGCGCGACCAGCGGGCACTGCGCATCTACATCGGCCGCTTCGGCCCCGACCGGTTCGACACCCTGCGCTGCCAGTTCAGTTACGCCGCCGACCTGCACGCCCTCGGCAAGGCGGACGAGGCCGAGGCACAGGCCCGGCAGTGCGGGGACACCCTCGCCCGGCGGTTCGGCGCGGGCCACCCGTACACCGCCCTGTGCCAGGTGCGCCACGGCGTCTATCTGCGCGCCACGGGCGAGACGCGGCTGGCCGAGGAGGTGGGCCGCGGCGCCCTGAACCTTCTCGGCCACAAGCTGGGCCAGGCCCACCCCTGGGTCGCCGCCGCGGAGAACTCCCTCGCCGCCACGCTGGCCGCCGCCGGCCGCACCGACGAGGCGGCCGAGCTCGCCGGGGCCGCGCTGACCCGGCTGCGCGACCTCGGCGTGGCGCACCGCCCCGACGGACGCCGGGTGAGCCAGCACCTGGACCGGCTCACCGCGACCGGATCCGCCCGGCCGGCACCGCCGTCGGGTTACGACATCGACCTGGAGCTGCCCGACGTGTAGTGCACCATCGGAACCGGTACCGGCCGGCCGCAAGCAGCCCGCACTCACCCACCGAAAGGCGAGCACCCGTGGCAGCTCCCGCACACCGACGCACCGACACCCTGAAGGAGTCCCACTGGGCCGACAAGCGTCACGGCCGGATCACCGCCCTGTGCGAGGAGGAGGTCGCGCGGACTCCCCAGATCCGTTCCCTGTCCCACTACAGCAACGGCATCCTCGACTTCACCGTCTTCCGCGTCCCGCGCGCCCCGCTCAGCAGCCTGGTCACCGAGCTGGGCGACGAGGACGAGAGCGAGGCGCTGCCCGGCAGCAGACTGCTGCTGTGCGCCCAGGATCTCGGCACCGTCCTGCGACCGCTGGGAACCGGCGAGTTGATGCGCACGGTCGTCGCCAACACGCGCGGCGGCCTGTGGGGCGGGCGAGCCCGTCCCGGTGAGTTCCTGGCCGCGGCGACGGACCTGCCCGACGGTGTCCCGGCCGTGGACGCCGCCATGAACCGCCTCGTCACCCGGATCCGTACCGAAGTGCACTCGCTGCCGGACGAGTTGCCCGGCGGCGACGTCGAAGCCAAGGCGCACCGGCACGGCGCGGCCGAACCGGACGGCCCGCACGTCGACTTCGGTACGGCCGCCGAACCCGACGTCGGGTACGAGGAGCGGCTGCGCAGCCTGTGGCACACGCATGTGAACACCACCGACCTCCAGTACGCGGGCTACTACCGCGACTGGGCACTGGTCTGCGTCGGCGACGTGTTCGACGCCCATGAGCTCGGGCCGCGGTTCATCGACGTCAGCGTCCGCACCCGGCGCACCGCCTACCGGGACCTCTCCCGCAGCCTGCGCGGCCATCTCGTGCGGCTCACCGACGCGCTCGCCCTGGTCGCCCCGCCCGTACACGGCCACGCCCCGGTGGACCGGCTCGTCCTCGACGTACAGGAGGGCGCCGTGTACGTGCACTGGACCTCGGTGGGCGCGTTCCTCCTGGGCGTCACCCTCGACCAACGCCAGGTCGACCACGCCGAACGCGGCCTGGCGGCACTGGCACGCGCGGTCGGCGGCATCGTCCCGCCACCACGGTGACGGACCCCCGGGCCGCCGGTGCGGTGCGGCCCGCTCCCCGCCCGGTTCAAGGCACCGCGCTGAGGGAGCCCCAGACCTCCTCGGCGAGGACCTCCACGGCTCGCGCGGGTGTCAGTGGATGCTGTGGCTCGGCGCCGCCCAGCAGATGTACGGGCAGCACCTCGACGGCGCACTCGTACTCCCGGCAGATCCGGCGCAGTTCGCTCAGCTGGAGCTCGGTCGGCGCGCCCGGCTGGACACCGCGCGCCCAGGCGGTGACCGAGCCCCGGAAGTCCTCGGTCAGTTCCCGCACCAGGGTGGCGCAGCCCAGGACGCTGAGATCGGCGGGTGTCGCCGCGACACGCCGGTTCACCGCCCGGCCCGCCACCCGCCGCGTCACCGTCTCCAGCATCGCCAGCGCGTCCCGGAACCTGCGTCGTACCGGAACCGGCAACTCGGCCGCCTCCGGCCCGAGTTCGCCGACGGGCCCCGCGGTCGCCGGGACGGTCCCCCTCGGCACGGTCTCCAGTGCCAGCGTCGCGACCGCGCGGCGCAACTCCTCGAGCTGGGCCGCCTGTTGCTGCTCCAGATCGCGCCGCATCCGCTCGCCCAGCTCGGCGAGGTCGCCCTCGCGCTGCTCCTCGACCAGACGGCGTTCCAGTTGCAGCAGCGCCTCGTGCACGGTCTGCGCGAACCCGCCCTGCCGGTACACCAGCGGCCGGGAGCCGATCGACCGCCCGAGCCGGTCCTGCATCGCCTGCGACACCAGCCCGTTGACCACCAGCAGCGCCTCGAACCGTCCCGGGCGCACCGCGCTGCGCAGCCCGTGCACATGGGCCGCGATGCGTTCGGCGTCGTCGGCGAGCAGCACGGAACGGGTGTGGATCACCGCGAGATAGGCGTTGGGGGCGGGCGACAGCCAGTGCACCACCTCGTCCCGGCCGCCCGGCGAACGCGACAGCCGGGCCGGTACCGGATCACGCGAGGCGATCCGCCACTGCCCGAGGTCCAGCGCGTCATGCACGTCGTCGAGGACCTTGCGGTAGGACACCCGCTCGTGCAGTTGCCGTACCGCCGTCAGCATCGTGGCCCCGGTCACCCGGCGCACCACCAGCCTCCGGCCGCCGTCCGGGCCACCGTGGTCCCCGGTGCCGGTGCCGGTGCCGGTGCCAGTGCCGGTGCCGGAACCCGGGAGCGACCCGGACGAGTCCTCCGCCCCGGCTTCCGCGGGCTCAGCGGATTCATAGGAGTCGGCGGGCTCCATGGGCTCCTCGCTGAGCTGCCAGGCCAGCCGGCACACCTTGAGCACCTCGCGCGGCACGCCCTCGGTCAGCTCGTGCAGCAGCCGCAGCGCCTCCTCCTCGAACGGCCCCGTGTCCGGCGCCTCCGGCACCGCCTCCGTCCCGGCGCCCTGACCGCTCTCCGCGAGGTACTTGGCGACCAGTTCCCGGGTGTGCTCGTCGCTCAGCCCCGTCGGCCACAGCTGCACCACCCGCTCGTGCATGCCGGCCCGCAGCGCCCGCAGTCCCTCCGGCGAGGTGCAGAACACGAGCAGACCGCCATGGCTCGTGTAGATGTTGACGAGCCGCTCGAAGGCGTCCATGAAGGTGCGCCGGTTCTCCTCCGGCCAGTCCAGGACCTTCTCCAGGGAGTCGAGCAGCAGCACGTAGGCGGAGCCGACCCGGCCGTGCAGGAAGCCCTGCACCGCCAGCGCGTCGAACACCCGATCGATCCCGGCCGGGTTGCCCGCCCCGCCGCCGGACGGGCCGATCGCCTCCGTGATGCCCCGCTCGCGCAGCGGCTCGGCCGGTTCCTCGCCGCCGAGCCAGCTCCACACCATCCGCTTGAACGGCGGCTCCAGCAGCAGCGCCAGCGCGGTCGCGAACCTGCGGTGCTCCGTGACCTCGCCGAGCGTGCCCCGCAGACCGGCGTGGATCACCTCGGGGTCGTAGCGCAGTGCCGCCACCACCTTGTCCGGGTCGAGCGCGCGTTCCCGCAGCCCGGTCGCGATCTCCTGGAGGGTGTCCCGGCGCGGATCGCCCTCCTGCGCGCCCACCCAGCCCGCCGTCACATAGGCGTAGTAGTCCCGCACCAGCTCCTCGAAGGCCTGCCGGCCCTGCACCGAGTCACCGGGACCGCGCAGCCGGTCTCGGTAGAGGCGCCCCATGTCCTGCGCCGGCTCGTCCACGATCCACATCGCCGCCTCGGAGTGCCGCTCGCGCACCGTCTGGTACGTACGCCGCAGCGCATGGCTCTTGCCGAGACCGTACCCGCCCACCAGGGCGATGGCCCGGCCCCGCCGGCCGGGGGCGGCGGGCGGCGCGAAGTAGTCGTCGACCAGGGCCCGGAGGTCCTGCACCAGCGGGGTTGTGATGTGCGCGTTGCCCGAGTCGGCCCCTCGGACCGAGGCGTCCCCCAGGTCGGACGCCGGACCGAGGCGCACGACCGGGATCAGCGGGAAGGGGTTCTCGTGCCAGATGTCTCCGCGGTCTGGGGCCACGATGGCACTCCTCGTGTATCCGGTTTCGGCTTCCGAGCGGCGGGCGGGTGCGGGGATCACCGCGGGTGGGTGCCGCGGAGGATCGGGTGGGTACGGGGCCGGGCGGCCGCCGGACCGGGGTTCAGGTGCCCGGCGGGGGAGGGGGCTGCCTGGGGACCGGACCGGCGGCGGCCGACGGATGGCGGGCCATGGCCGTCACGTCGAGGACGGGGGCGCCGAGGTCGGCCGCGGTGACCCGGACCTCGCCGCCCGTGCGTCTGCGCTCCTCGGCGATGCTGAAGTACCGCTTGCGCAACTGCCGTACGTCGGACGTGAGCCATGCCCCGGAGTGGACCGGCGCGTCGGGATCGGGATGCTCCCCGCGGGCGGCCTGACTGAACTTCACGGTGTCCTCCGAGGTGAGGCTGCCGAGTTTCAGATGGGTGAGCGCGCTGTTGGGCCAGATCTCGTCGACCACCTCGTGCGCCCGGTCGGGATCGTGGTGGCACACCTCGACGAACAGTACGATTCTGCTCCGCGCATGTTTCAGACAGGTCCTCAGGAAGTCCGTGCGCACGGAACCCATGTCGTCCCGCCAGTCCATGTGCGGCACCAGGACCAGCAGCAGCGCGTCCTGCTGCGCGAGCAGTCTGCTGAGCAGCCGGAACGCCTCGTGGACCTCTGGTTCGTCCCGCACCCGTTGCAGCGACTTCTCGGGGAAATGGTCGCCCAGCTCGTCGACGATCTTGTTGCGCAGGGCGGTGTTGATGTCCTGCGTCGACGCGAACTGTCCCCGCGCGTCCGTGCTGATGCCGTTCGCGCGATTGTCGTAACCGCCGGTCATCACCACGAAGGGCGTCGGCGGCTGGATGACTCCCGCTCGGCCGGCGCCCGCCCGGGGCTGCTGCCTGAAGTGGTCCAGGTACTGGTGGGCCAGATGCACACACCGGTGGATCAGCGTGGTCTTGCCCATGCCGACCGGTCCCGTGACCACGACCAGATGGCCCGTGTCCACCCTCGGAAGGATCATCTCCGGCAGCCTTCTCAGGCACTGCTCGAACTGCTTCACCTGGTCCAGGGCGTGATCGACGTCCACCCACTGACCGGCGTGGCTCGCCTCCACCCAGGGCACCAGCGGATGGTCGTCGAGCAGCGGGGGAGGCAGCCACGGCAGACTGTCCCTGCTGCCCGGCACGTAGACGCCGTACGGGTTGTCCTGGACGCCGTGGGGGTCGTTCTGCACCGGCCCGGTCATACGGCCGCTCCCGGCGCCGTACGGCCGGACCGCCACTCGAGCACGGTGCGCAGGGCCCAGTGCACGGTGCCACGGTCGAGGTCCGACACCGTGCGCAGCACGAGATCCACGGCCTCTCCCGCCTCGCGCGCCTCACGGGCCCGGCCCTCCGAGCCAAGCACCACGCCCTCGCGTGAGGCGGGCAGCGGTCCGGCCAGCGGCAGCCGCTCGACGGCCAGCGCGGCGGCCCGCCGCCGTGCCGCCGGCCCCGGTATCTGGAACAGCGTCCCGGCCAGCGCCTCACGCGTCGACCGTACGGCGGTGTGATCCGCCTCCGGGTCGCTCCCGTAGGCGGCCAGATACGTGCGCGCCGCACCCCGGAACGCCGCCTCGTCGGTCCGCAACCGCTGCCTCGACAGGCGCCGTTCGGACGAGACCCGCTCGGAGAGCTGACCACCCAGGGTGAGCAGCGCACCCGCCGCCAGCGCGGGCAGCCCCTTCAGGAACGTCTCGAACCAGCCGTCCTCGGCACCGGATCCCTGCGCGGCCGGGCCGCCGGAGTCCGCCGCGGCGGCCGTCATCAGCGCGGAACAGGCCCGCGTGAAGTCGTCCGTACGCCGCCCGGCCCACTGCCGCAGCGTCATGTGCCCACCGGACCCCACGGCGCTCGCCGATGCCGTCGGCCCCGAGGCGCCCGGTGACGTCGACGCTCCCGCGGCGCCCGGGGCACTCGACGGCCCCGCGGACCCCACCGGCCGTACGGGCTGAACCGAGTCCTGTCCGGCCGCGCTGCCGGGCACCAGCAGCCCCAGCGCCACGGCGGCCGCGACGAGGTCGTCGCGATGCGCGTCCGACAGGCAGTACACCAACTGCACGTCCCGCTCGTCGGACGCCGACGGCGCGGCGGACGCCGGAGCGGCGCCGGCCGCCAGCAGCAGTGCCGTACCGCAGACCGCCGCGCCGTGCACCGCTGCCGCGTAGGCCGTGAACCGGTGAGCTCCGCGCACGGGGGACCGCGGGCCGCGCGGGGGAGCGGTGGCCCGTTCCGCCGGGCGGACACCGGGCGGACGGCCAGCCCTCGGTGCCCCCCGTCGGCCGTGTCCCGTCCCCTGCCTCATACGCCTCTCCCCGTCCCGGTCGCTCCGTCGTCCGGCAGCACCGGTGTTCCGTATGCCCTGCTGATCCCGCCGGTCCCGGCGGTCGCGCCGGTCCTGTCCGGCCCGCCGAGGTCGCCGCCTCGGCCGCTCCTGCCACCCTTGCCGCTCTCGCTCCCGCCGCCTCCGTACGACTCCTCCCCGGCCGTGGGCCGTCCGCGCTGCCCGTCCGCGCTCCCTGCCCGCGTCTCCCGCCCGTCGGTCCGTCCGCTGATCGGTCTGCCGGTCCGTCTGCCGATCCGTCCGGCTGCCGGCTCGTCCGCCGCGCGGCTACGCCACCGACTTCTTGTCGAGCTTGTCGTCGAGCTTCTTGTCGAGCGCCTTCCGCTCGTGCACGAAGTGACGTGCATGGGCCACCGGGAGTTCCCGGTCGACGACAGGCCGTCGGGTGCGGGCCGAACGGGCCAGCAGCGCCTGCGAGACGCCGTGCAGCACGTTCACCGTGATGACGGCGGGACCCACCGTGGCCGCCGTACCGGGGAAGTCACGCTCCAGCGTCAACGCGATCAGCACGGCCGTGATGCCGTTCTGCTGTCCGAGACCGAGCGCGATCCGGTCGCGGCGCTCCAGATCCCGTACGAACAGGGGCATCACCCCGAGCGCCACCACCGCCTGCGCCCCGAAGGCCGCCGCGCCCAGGACGAATCCCGGCCACCACGCCACCCCGTGGGCCAGCAGCAGCCCGAGCGCAAGGAACGCGGCGAGGAACGCGCCGCCCACCGCACGCTCCAGCCCCTTCGTCAGGACGGCGGACCGGACCACCAGCCCGGCCAGTGCCACCGCGAGCATCAGCTGCTGCGCGGCCGCGAGCACCAGCATCGCCACCACGAGCACGACCGTCGCGGCCGCCCCGGCCCACCTCAGCGACCCGGCACCGCGCACCACGGACGTCACCCGGCGCCCGGCCCACCACAGCAACAACACCCCGGCCAGCAGCGCGGCGTTGAGACCGAGTCCGGTCAGATAGCCGCCCCCGCCGTCGCCCGACACCTCGGGCGCACCCGTGTGTCCCGCCGCCGTGTACGCGTATCCCGCGAGGTAGAGGGTCAGCAGCACGGTCATCGGATCGTCGAAGGACGCCCACGCCGTCAATAAGGACCGGGCCCGCGGCGACATCCGTCCGTTGCGGCCGAGCGCGGCGACGGACAGCGGGTCGATCTGGGCCACCGCGATGCCGAGCACCAGCGCCTGCGGCCGGTGGAAGACCAGCAGCATCGTCCCGGCGATCAGGGCCGCCTTCAGCAGCACCCCCACGGTCACGGCGGCCAGCACCCCGGTCAGGTCGGCCCGCAGCGCGTCGAGATCGATCACGTACGTGCTCCCGTACAGGCCGACGGCCAGCAACAGGCTTGCGCCGAACAGGTATCCACCCGAGTCGACCAGGGCCGAGGTGTCCACCAGGAGCCCGATCACCACGCCCGCCACCAGCGTGCCCGCCGCACCCACCGCGACGACGGGAACCGACTCCGGCCGCCGACGCCAACGGGCATGGCCCGATGTCGCCATGGCTCGTCCCCCCTCCGTTCCGCGCCCGCACGGTGTCGGCGCGGCCGAGGACGCACCGCGCGCACGTCACCGTCGGCCGCCGCGCGAACCTCGTCGTGGGGCAGGTGAATGCTAGGGGGCAGCGATACCGCACGGAAGCACGACACCGGCCTCACGTACGGTAGTTGACATCCCCCCTGGCCCGCGTGGTCGCACGGGACGGCACCGGCGCCGCACCGCCTTGTATGCACGATGCCCTTCGCGGGGCATCACCGAACACGGAGCGGCGGGAAGCGAGCGTATCCGGTCGGATTGCGCGCGCCCGCGACGAGATCCCGGGCGCTCCCCAAACATCCCGGGCGCCTCCCCGGAGAACCCGCTCGCTCCCCGGAGAACCCGCTCGCTCCCCGGAGATCCTGCTCCCTCCCAGCAGAACCCGGACGTTTCCCGGAGAGCCCGGAGGGAGGAAGCGGCGTCACTCGATCTGGCTGGGTGCGGGCGCGGGAGTCTTGCCGGCCAGCACGTCCTGCAGATGCTGGGTTCCGAAGGTGATCGCGTCCGCGGTGCTGTCGTGACTGACGCCCTCCGTGCCGCCGTTGGTGACCGTGACCGCGTTGGGGCCCACCTGCGACGCGGCGACGTCCAGGGTCAGGGTGACGGGCGCGCCGTTCGAGGTGCCCTTCACCGACACCGTAAGACCCTGCCGGGTGTCGCCCGCCTTCGGCAGGGTCGCCTCCACGACCTGTACGGTCCTGTCGCCGCCGGAGCCCTTCACGGTGAACTGGGCGCATTTGTCGGCCAGACCCGCCAGCCAGCTCAGCGACTTGTCGAGGTCGTCCTTGTTGTAGGCCGCGGTCTGCTGGAGCAGCCGTGAGTTGTTCTGGGTGAACCCGACGAGCGCCGAGGCCCCGGCCGGCTTGCCCAGGAGGTCCTCGCGGTAGAGCCCGTCGAGCAGGCGCTGACAGTCGGCGGCGGCCGACTTGTCGGTGACGAACTGGGAGGCGTCGACCGTGCCGGTCAGCAGGGTGTCGTGCCAGGATTTGGGGTCCTGCGCCGGGGTCCAGGCGTCCTCCACATCGGCCGCGGTGATCAGCGCGGCCTGTGCCTGGTCCTGGGTGACGGCGGCGGTCGTGGCCGACGGGCTGGGCGAGGTCGTCCCGGTCGCCGCAGCCGACGTCGTGGCGCCCGAGCCGCCCGATTCACCGTCCGAGCAGGCGGCCGTGGTCAGCAGCGTGCCCGCCGCCAGGGCCGAGGCGAGGACACGGGCGGGTCGGGACGGGCGAGGGGTCATCACGGATGCCTCCTGAGGACGAGGACGTATCCCCGAGGTGCTGGTGCTCCCTTTTCCCTCCCACGGCACCACCGGCTCCGGCGCCCGACCAGCGCACGGAGCCGAAAGGGTGAACGCGGCCCGGCCCGCACCCCACGCCGCAGGGCCGCCGCCCGGCCACGGAAAATGCGAGGTGACAGCGGCCGCGGCCGGGCATCATGGCTGTCCCGCCGCCACCCCGTACCGGGGCGGTCGGCGGACGGCGCCCGTGGCCGCACGCACCGGCCCGCGCCGGTGAGACGACCACCATCGGGGGCCCCTGTGACCATGACCAACATCCTGCTGTCCGGCGTCGTCGGCTCGACGGCGTACGGCCTCGCCCGCGCGGGCTCCGACGTGGACCGGCTCGGTATGTTCGCGGCGCCCACCGAGGAACTGCACGGCCTGCACGGACCGAAGGAGTCCCACGTCAGCACGGCCCCGGACCGTACCCTGCACGAGGCCGCGAAGTGGTGCCGGCTGGCGCTGGGCGGCAACCCGACGGTGATGGAAATCGTCTGGCTGCCGGACGAGTTGTACGAGGTCCGCACCCCCCTGGGCGACGAACTCATCGGCATCCGGCTGTCGTTCCTGAGCGCGCCGAGGATCCGCGCCGCCTATCTCGGCTACGCGACCCAGCAGTTCAGGAAGCTCCAGAACCGCAGCGCGGGGCCGCTCTCCGCCGAGGTCCGCAGACGCACCGCCAAGCACGCCCGCCACCTCAAGCGGCTCTGCACGCAGGGGTACGAGCTCTATGCGACGGGCCGGCTGACCATCAGGGTCGACGACCCGGAGGGCTACCACCGCTTCGGCGAGCAGGTCGCGGCCGACCCCGAGGCCGCGCTGCCCCTGCTGCGCCGGTTCGAGGAGGCCTTCGAGGAGACACGCAGCGTACTGCCGGAGCGTCCGGACGAGACGGCGGCCGACGCCTGGCTGCGACGCGTGCGTGCGCAGTTCTGGGCGAACGCGCCCCGGACAACGGGCGCCGAGTCGCCTTGAGGGCAGCGGGCCCGTTCCCCGGGGGTGGCGGGCCCCTCCCCGAAGGCGGCGGGCCGACGCCTGGGGGCAGAGGGCAAGTCCCGTCGGCCGCGCGGAGATCGGCCCCGCGAAAAATAGCGTGCCCCGACGCCGTGGCTCTCCCTAGACTCACCACATCACGCGCCGGCCGACGGTACGGCGGCGCGTCGTCGTGACGAGTGAGGGGAGCCCGGCCGTGCGTGTCCGCATCGCTGTCGTCGCTTCCCGTTCCCGGTACGAGGTGATCCTCGTGTCTCCGGCCGCCCGGTGCCCGCTGCGCGGCCGGCACCGGATGCCGTGACGATTCGACGTCCTCAAGAACCCTGCCCGTCGGCCTGACCCGCGGAGCCCACAGGCTCAGCCGAGCCTGCCGGTCCGCCGAGCCGGCCAGTGTGCTGAGCCTGCCCTTCTGCCTGGCCTGCAAATTCGCCGAGCCAGCCGGTTCGCCGAGCCTGCCGGTTCGCCGAGCCTGCCGGTTCGCCGAGCCTGCCGGTCCGCCGAGCCAGAGGCTGTGCCGGGCGGCCAGTTCGCCGAGCCGGCCAGCCAGTCGGCTCGCCGAGCCGAGCGGCCGGATCGCAGGCACACCGACGTCCCCGTCCGGCCATCGCGCCGCCCTTTCCACCGTCGCCCCGAAAGGCCATGGGCCGTGCGTACCCACCTCAACCCTCACCTCACCGACCCGCTCGCCGCCGTCCGCAACCTGGGCATCCTCGCCCATGTGGACGCGGGCAAGACCACCCTCACCGAGCGGATGCTGTACGCGACCGGCAGCACCCACAAGCGCGGTGAGGTCCATGACGGCACGACCGTCACCGACTTCGACCCCCAGGAACGCGACCGGGGGATCACCATCTTCGCCGCGGCCGTCAGCTGCGCCTGGGACGGTCACCGGATCAACCTGATCGACACCCCCGGGCACGTCGACTTCGCCGACGAGGTGGAGCGTTCGCTGCGCGTCCTCGACGGCGCCGTCGCGGTGTTCGACGCCGTCGCGGGAGTGGAGCCGCAGAGCGAGTCCGTGTGGCGGCAGGCCGACCGGCACGCCGTACCGAGGATCGCGTTCGTCAACAAGCTGGACCGGGCGGGCGCCGACCTGGACACGGCCGTCGCGTCGATCCGGGCGCGGCTGCACCCGGCTCCGCTCGTCGTGCAGCTGCCGATCGGTACGGAGGACGGCTTCACCGGCGTCGTGGACCTGCTGCGTATGCGGGCCCTGATCTGGGCCGAGGGAGACGACACGGCTCAGGAGGGCCCGGTGCCCGCGGACCTGCGCGAGGAGGCGGACCGGCGTCGGCGGGCGCTGGAGGAAGCGGTGGCCGAACTGCACCCCGGCGCGCTGGACGAGTTCTGTGCCCGGTCGGCGCTGTCCGCGCGGACGCTGGCCGCCGCGCTGCGCGACCTGACGCACAGCGGCGACGGCGTGGTCGTGCTGTGCGGCTCCGCCTACCGCAACCGCGGTATCGAACCGCTGCTCGACGCCGTCGTGGCCTATCTGCCGTCACCGCTGGACGTACCCGCCGTACGGGGTACCCACGACGGCGTGCCCCAGGAGCGGTCCGCCGATCCGGCGGCGCCGCTGGCGGCCCTGGTGTTCAAGGTGAACGCCACCCCGACGGGGCGGCTGACGTATCTGCGGGTGTACTCGGGGACGATCGGGAAGGGGGACGCGGTGATGGACGCGGGCGCGCGGCGCACCGAGCGCATCGGCCGCATCCTGCGGGTGCAGGCGGACCGCCGGACCCCGCTGGAGCGGGCGGTGGCGGGTGACATCGTCGCCGTGGTCGGGCTGAAGTCGGCCCGCGCGGGCTCGACGCTGTGCGCGCCCGAGGCACCCCTCGTGCTCGAACCGCCGGGAGTCGCCGACCCGGTCGTCTCCGTGGCGGTCGAGGCCCGGAAGGGCGTCGACACCGACCGGCTGGCCGCCGCGCTCGGCCGGCTGGCCGAGGAGGACCCGTCGCTGGTCGTCCGCACCGACCCGGAGACGGGGCAGACCGTGCTGTCCGGCATGGGCGAACTGCACCTGGAGGTGGCGGTGGAGACGCTCCGGCGTACCCACGGCCTCGACGTCAACGTGGGCCGCCCGCGGGTGGCCCACCGCGAGACCGTCGTCCGCGGTGTCTCCGGGCTGGTCTTCCGCCATGTCAAACAGGAAGGCGGCGCAGGGCAGTTCGCCCATGTCGTCCTCGACGTGGAACCGATGGACCCGGTGGACCCCACCGGTTCCGGGCCCGCCGGAGGCGGCGAGGGAGGCGGCGACGGCGGCGGGGGCTTCGAGTTCCGCTCGGCCGTGGTCGGCGGCCGGGTGCCGCGGGAGTACGTGCGCGCGGTCGAGGCCGGGTGCCGGGACGCCCTCGCCGACGGTCCGCTCGGCGGGCATCCGGTGACCGGACTGCGGGTGACGCTGACCGACGGGGCGACGCATGTGAAGGACTCCTCCGACACGGCGTTCCGCACCGCAGGCCGGCTCGCGCTGCGCGAGGCCCTGCGCGCCTGCGCGATGGCCCTGCTGGAGCCGGTGGCCGAGGTCACCGTCACCGTGCCCGAGGACGCGGTCGGCTCCGTGCTCGGCGACCTGGCGGCGCGCCGCGGCCGGGTCACGGGCTCGGCCGTACGGGCCGGTTCGGCGGTCGTCGGCGCCACCGTGCCGCTGGCCGAACTGTTCGGCTACGCGACCCGGTTGCGCAGCCGGACCCAGGGCCGCGGCACCTTCACGGCCAGGCCCACCGGGTACGCGCCGGTGCCGGCCTCGGCGCCGGTGACCGCCTCGGCGCCGGTGTCCGGATCGACACGGTAGGAGCCGTCGCGGACAGGGCGGTCCGCGCCGCGAACCCCCGGGTTCGTGGCGCGGATTGCCCCGGTCCGGCCGCTGTTCACGGTGTCCCGGGGCCCGTCGAAACACAACCGTTGCACAACGCCCCCGAGGCGGCTCCCGCGCAGGTCACGGCCTGTGCGGCCGCTGTGCGCACCGGTCCGGCGCCCCCGATCCGGACGGTGCCGCCCGGGGAGACCCTGCCGGATGTCTTGACGCGTTCTTCTTCCGAGGTTTAACTCACGTCGTAAATTAAGCCATGAGGGGCTTCGGAAGTCGAACGGGGTGTCACTTCCGCGGCCTGCCTCGGGGTTCACGACTCCAGGAAAGGGACACCAGGAGCCATGCGCAGCATCCGAGCCGCGGCCGTCGGCGCCGTCACCATGTCACTCGCTCTCGCCGCCACGGCCTGCGGAGGCGGATCCGCGACCGGCGGAGGGTCGAACGACTCGCCGAAGACGCTCACCTACTGGGCCTCCAACCAGGGCGCCAGCATCGAGGTCGACAAGAAGGTCCTCCAGCCCGAACTCGACAAGTTCGAGAAGCAGACCGGGATCAAGGTCAAGCTGGAGGTGGTCCCCTGGTCCGACCTGCTGAACCGGATCCTCACCGCCACCACCTCCGGCCAGGGCCCCGACGTCCTCAACATAGGCAACACCTGGAGCGCCTCGCTCCAGGCCACCGGGGCGCTGCTGCCCTGGGACACGAAGCAGTTCGCCGCGATCGGCGGCAAGGACCGCTTCGTCGCCTCCGCGCTCGGCTCGACCGGCGCCGAGGGCAAGGACCCGGCCGCGGTGCCGCTGTACTCGATGGCGTACGCGCTCTACTACAACAAGAAGATGTTCGCCGACGCCGGCATCGCCAACCCGCCGGCCACCTGGGCCGACCTGATCGCCGACGGCAAGAAGCTGTCCAAGGGCGGCAAGTGGGGCCTGGGCGCCGAGGGTTCGAACCCGTCCGAGAACATCCACCACGTCTTCGTCTTCGCCAAGCAGCACGGCGCCGACTTCTTCACCGCCGACGGCAAGCCCGACTTCACCAACGACGGCGTGGTCAGCGCGGTCCAGCAGTACGTCGGCCTGATGGCGTCCGACAAGATCATCGCGCCGGGCAACGCCGAGTACGCGCAGAACCAGTCCGTCAGCGACTTCGCCAAGGGCAAGAACGCGATGCTGCTGTGGCAGTCCGCGTCCGCCAACCTCAAGTCCCAGGGCATGAGCGAGGCCGACTACGGCATCGCCCCGGTCCCCGTGCAGTCCGGAACCCCCGGCACCGGCACCAACGTCAACTCCATGGTCGCCGGCATCAACATGGCGGTCTTCAAGAACACCCACAACCTCGACGGCGCCACGAAGTTCGTGAAGTTCATGACGAGCGACGACGAGCAGAAGATCCTCAACACCGCGTACAGCTCCATCCCGCCGGTCGCCGCCGCACAGGCGGACACCGCCTTCAACACCTCGTCCAACGCGGTCCTGAAGGACACGCTCGCCAAGAGCGCGGCGGCGCTGCCGCAGGTCGCCGACGAGTCCCAGTTCGAGACGGCCGTCGGCACGGCCGTCAAGGAACTGTTCGCGGACGCGGCGGCCGGACGCGCGGTCACCGCCGAGTCGGTGAAGGCGAAGCTCGAGAAGGCCCAGCAGCAGATGCCGACCAAGTAAGTGAGCACCATGACCACCACTGTCTCCACGGAGGCCGGGGGGCGGACGGTGCGCAAGGACGCCCCCGGTGCGGCGCGCGGCTCCCGCCGCCGCACCGGGCGGCTCCGCCGCGCCGGACTCCCGTACTTCCTGCTTCTGCCTGCGCTGATCCTCGAACTCCTGGTCCATCTGGTGCCGATGGTGATCGGCATCGTGATGAGCTTCAAGGAGCTCACCCAGTTCTTCATCCGGGACTGGAGCACCGCGCCGTGGTCCGGCCTGGACAACTACACGGTGTCGGTGGACTTCGACGCACCCGTCGGCGAGGCACTGCTCCACTCCTTCCTGGTCACCGTCGCCTTCACGCTGCTGTCCGTCGGCCTGTGCTGGCTGATCGGCACGGCGGCGGCGATCTGCATGCAGGACACCTTCCGCGGCCGCGGTCTGCTGCGCGCCCTGTTCCTGGTGCCGTACGCCCTGCCGGTCTACGCGGCCGTCATCACCTGGGTGTTCATGTTCCAGCACGACAACGGCCTGGTGAACCACGTCCTGCACGACCAGCTGCACCTCACCGACCAGCCGTCCTTCTGGCTGATCGGCGACAACAGCTTCTACGCCCTGCTCACCGTGTCCGTGTGGAAGGGCTGGCCGTTCGCCTTCCTGATCGTGATGGCCGGCCTCCAGAACATCCCGCGGGAGCTGTACGAGGCGGCCGCCCTCGACGGCGCCGGCGTCTGGCAGCAGATCCGCCGCATCACCCTGCCGTCGCTGAGCGCGGTCAACCAGGTGCTGGTCCTGGTGCTGTTCCTGTGGACGTTCAACGACTTCAACACGCCGTACGTCCTGTTCGGCAGGACCGCCCCGGCGGCCGCGGACCTCATCTCGGTCCACATCTACCAGGCCTCCTTCGTCACCTGGAACTTCGGCACCGGTTCGGCGATGTCGGTCCTGCTGCTCCTCTTCCTGCTCCTCGTCACCGGCGTGTACCTCGCCGTCACGTCCCGCGGACGGAGGACCTCAAGTGTCTGACTCGCCCATGGCGCAGCCGAGTTCGTTCGTATGGACCCGGCGGGTCTTCCTCACCCTGCTCACCGGGTTCGTGCTGCTGCCGGTCTACGTCATGATCTCCAGCTCGCTGAAGCCGCTCGCGGACGTCAGCGGCAAGTTCCGCTGGCTGCCGAGCGGTCTGACGATCCGCCCGTACATCGACATCTGGTCGACCGTCCCGCTCGCCAAGTACTTCGGCAACTCGCTGATCGTGGCGGGTGCGGCCACCGTCTGCTCGGTGGTGATCGCGGTCTTCTCCGCGTACGCCGTCAGCCGTTACGAGTTCCGCGGCAAGCGCGTGTTCACGGTGACCGTGCTGTCGACGCAGATGTTCCCCGGCATCCTCTTCCTCCTGCCGCTGTTCCTGCTCTACGTCAACATCGGCAACGCCACCGGCATAGCCCTGTTCGGCTCGCGCGGCGGTCTGATCCTCACGTACCTCACCTTCTCGCTCCCGTTCTCCATCTGGATGCTGATCGGGTACTTCGACTCGGTGCCGCGTGAACTCGACGAGGCGGCCCTGGTGGACGGCTGCGGACCGCTCGGCGCCCTGTTCCGGGTCGTGGTCCCGGCCGCGATCCCCGGCATCGTCGCGGTGGCCGTCTACGCCTTCATGACCGCCTGGGGCGAGGTGCTGTTCGCGTCGGTGATGACCAACGACGCCACCCGCACCCTCGCGGTCGGACTCCAGGGCTACTCCACGCTCAACGACGTCTACTGGAACCAGATCATGGCCGCCTCGCTGGTCGTCAGCGTGCCCGTGGTCGCCGGATTCCTGCTGCTCCAGCGCTATCTCGTCGCCGGCCTCACCGCCGGAGCGGTCAAGTGACCGACGCCGCGAAGGCTGCCGGTCGTACGGCCACCGGCCGTACGACCGCCGGCCGGCCGGCAGCCGGTGAAGCGACGACCAACCCCCCTATTCCTGAGAGGGCTTCAGTGTCCGAACGTATCGACCTCGCCGCACTCCCGCACGACTTCCTGTGGGGCACGGCCACATCGGCGTACCAGATCGAGGGAGCCGTGGCGGAGGACGGCCGTTCCCCGTCGATCTGGGACACCTTCTCGCACACCCCCGGCAAGATCGACAACGACGACCACGGTGACGTCGCCTGCGACCACTACCACCGCTGGCGCGAGGACATCGGCCTGATGCGCCGGCTCGGCACCAACGCCTACCGGCTGTCCGTCGCCTGGCCGCGCGTCGTGCCCGGCGGCGACGGCCCGGTCAACCCCAAGGGCCTTGCCTTCTACGACGAGTTGGTCGACGGACTCCTGGAGGCGGGCATCACCCCCTCCGTCACCCTCTACCACTGGGACCTGCCGCAGGCGCTCCAGGACCGCGGCGGCTGGCCCGAGCGTGAGACCGCGGAGCACTTTGCCGCCTACGCCTCGGTCGTCGCCGAACGCCTCGGCGACCGGGTCACCCACTGGACCACCCTCAACGAGCCCCTCTGCTCGGCCTGGATCGGCCATCTGGAGGGCAAGATGGCCCCCGGCCTCACCGACCTGACGGCCGCCGTCCGCGCCTCCTACCACCTCCTGCTCGGCCACGGCCTCGCCGCCCAGGCGATCCGCGCCGCCGCCCCGGACGCCGAGGTCGGCATCGTCAACAACCTCTCCACCGTCCACGCGGCGAGCGACCGCCCCGAGGACATCGCCGCCGCCCGCCGGATGGACGGCCACACCAACCGCTGGTGGCTGGACCCGGTGCACGGCCGCGGCTTCCCGGCCGACATGCGCGAGGTCTACGGCGTCGAACTCCCGGAGAAACCGGGCGACATGGAGACGATCGCCGCCCCGCTCGACTGGCTCGGCCTGAACTATTACTTCCCGGCCACCGTCGCCGACGACCCCGAAGGCCCGGCCCCGCACGCCCTTTCGATCCGCCGGCCCGACGTCCCCCGCACCGGCATGGACTGGGAGATCGACGCGAGCGGCATCGAGACGCTGCTGCTGCGCCTCACCGACGAGTACGCCCCGCGCAAGCTGTACGTCACGGAGAACGGCTCGTCCTTCCCCGACGTCGTACGCCCCGACGGGACCGTCGACGACCCGGAGCGCCAGGACTACCTGATCCGGCACCTCGCCGCCTGCGCGTCCGCCGCCCGCAAGGGCGCCCCGCTGGCCGGCTACTTCGCCTGGTCGCTGCTGGACAACTTCGAGTGGGCGTACGGCTACGACAAGCGCTTCGGCCTCGTCCACGTCGACTACCGCACCCAGGTGCGCACCATCAAGGGCACCGGCCACCGCTACGCCGACATCGTCCGCACCCACCGCGGACAGGCGAGCCGGGCCGCCTGAGGCCCGCCTGAAACCCCTGCGGTGGGCGTGGGCGCGGGAGCCCGCGCCCACCGCGGGACCCATGTGCGACCCAGTGGGGCCCATGTAGGACCCCGTGGGGCCCACGTACGACCCCGCGGGCCGATGTACGACCCCGCGGGAACACCCCTGCGACGAATCGTGCGCAGCGGACCACGTGCAGCGAACCGCGCGCACTGAACCACGAACAGAAATGTCAGGTGCATGTCATAACAACAGGACTGAGGAGAGCCGCATGCCATCCAGCACCCCCCGCACGACTCGCACCCTCCGCACGACCCGCACCCCGCGCGCCCTCATGACGGCACTGGCCGCACTGGCGCTGCTGTCCGCCGACCCGGCCTTGGTCACCCCGGCCAACGCGCAGCCGACGGCAGCCGAAGCCGCCGCCTGGGACGCCGACCGCGCCGCCGCGGCCTACGCCCTGAACCCGGCCGCCGTCACCGCCTCCGGCAGCGAGAACGGCGGCACCACCCCGGGCCTCGCCTTCGACGGCAACGGTGCCACCCGCTGGTCCAGCAACTTCGCCGACGACGCCTGGATCCGCCTCGACCTGGGCACCACGATCCGGATCGACCGGGTCACCCTCGACTGGGAGGCCGCCTACGGCAAGCGCTACGTACTGGAGGTGTCGAGGAACGGTACGGACTGGACCCCCTTCTACACCGAGACCGCCGGCACCGGCGGCTCGCTCACCGCGCACACCTACCCCCAGGAGGCGACCGGCCGCTACGTCCGCCTGCGCGGCCTGGAACGCGCCACGCCGTACGGCTACTCCCTCTACTCCTTCAAGGTGTACGGCGGCGAACCCGCACCCGCGTCGACGACCCGCGCCAACCTGGCCCTGAACCATCCGGCCTACTCGAACTTCTACCAACACGCCAGAAACTCACCGGCGTTCGTCACGGACGGCGGCTGGCCCGCAGATCTGAAGGGCGACGCCACCCGCTGGTCGAGCGACTGGAACACGGACCGCTGGGTCTCGGTCGACCTCGGCGCCACCTCGACGATCTCCTCCGTGGACCTGTACTGGGAGGCGGCCTACGCCGTCGACTACCGGCTCCAGGTCTCCGACGACAACCGCACCTGGCGCACCGTCTACCAGCCGTCCGCCGCCGACGTCGCCGCTCGCCGCGCGAACGTCAAGTCGCCGTCCGAGGCGGCGGGTCTGCACGACACCGTCACCCTCCCGTCCCCGGCCACCGGCCGCTATGTCCGTATGCTCGGCACGGAGCGCCGCTCCTTCTACAACCCGGCGCCCTACACCGCCCAGTTCGGCTACTCCCTCTTCGAGTTCCAGGTCTGGGGCACCGGCGGCAGCGCCTCCGCCGCCTACCCGGCCCTCCCCGCCGACCAGCCGGGCACCTACCGCACCACGTTCTTCGACGACTTCACCGGCGCCGCCCTCGACCGCTCCAAGTGGCGCGTCGTACGCACCGGAACGGAGATGGGCCCGGTCAACGGCGAGTCACAGGCGTACGTCGACTCCACGGACAACATCCGTACCGAGAACGGCAGCCTGATCCTCAGGTCCAAGTACTGCAAGGGCTGCACCCAGGCGGGCGGCGGCACCTACGACTTCACCTCCGGCCGCATCGACACCGACACCAGGTTCGACTTCACCTACGGCCGGGTCAGCGCCCGTATGAAACTCCCGGTCGGCGACGGTTTCTGGCCCGCCTTCTGGCTGCTCGGCAGCAACGTCGACGACCCGTCCGTCTCCTGGCCGGCCTCCGGCGAGACCGACATCATGGAGAGCATCGGCTACGCCGACTGGACGAGCTCCGCCCTGCACGGCCCCGGCTACTCGGCCGACGGCAACATCGGCGCCCGCCAGACCTACCCGAACGGCGGCCGCGCCGACCAGTGGCACACGTACGCCGTCGAATGGACCCCGACGGCGATGCGCTTCTACGTCGACGACCGGCTGGTCCAGGAGACCACCCGCAACAAGGTCGAGTCGACCCGAGGCCAATGGGTCTACGACCACAACCAGTACGTCATCCTCAACCTGGCCCTGGGCGGCGCCTACCCGGCCGGCTGGAACCAGGTCACCACCCCCTACTGGGGCCTGCCCCAGTCGAGCGTGGACCGCATCGCGGCCGGGGGAGTACAGGCGGAGGTGGACTGGGTGCGGGTGGAGCAGAAGGGATAGGGGGCTCGGGCCGGGTGGGGCGCAACCGCAAGGCCCCTCCCGGCCCGCAGCGTCCCGTCGCCGGTGCGGATGCCGGATGCCGACGGCCGACTGCCGGCTGTCGGAGGCCGCCGGGGCGGCCGGCCGGAACGGCGTGCGCAGAACAGTGCAGAGAACGTGCTGTCTCGTGCAGGCCGGGCCCGGACTCGGTCGCATCGTCACGGACGAGCGGCGTGCTCACACGATCGGATGACAATGGTGGCGGCGGGCACGCGGGTCGGCCGCGGTCCGTTGGTTCGTGTGACGGGGAGCGTCCGGCGCTTCCCGCCACCGACGACCACGGGGGGTCTGATGAGCTTGCAGTTCCAGCGCAACGACGACGGCACACTCACCGGGCACAACACCGAGACGGGCTTCACCGTCACCTCGGCCGACGAGGAGGAGGTGCGACGGTCACTGCACGAGGACGCCGGGTGGGAGTACATTCCGCCGCCGTCCCCGGCGGCTCCCGGCTTCCACCGCTTCGCCCTGGTGCACGACGAGTTCGGCGACGGTTCCTTCGGCCACGAACGCTACGAGGGCCTGCGGCTGCGACCGCCGAGCGGCTGTGAACCGGTCGACTGGGGAGGCTTCGCCCTGAAGTGCGAGCGGCCGGGGCGGACCCTGCTGGAGGCCGTGTCCGACACCGTGACGGAGATCCGCCGCGCTCACGGCCTGGTGATGAACAGCCTCGGCGTCGAGGACCCCGGCGAATGGCTGGGCGACGACAGGGACGGTTACGGCGCCCAGATCGTCGCCCATCTGATGCTGATGGCCGCCCACCGCGCGTCCCTCCTCGGCTACGGCAGGAAGGACCTGGTACGCCTCTTGGACGCGGCAGGCGCCGCGTAGCCGCGCCGATCGAACTCGGCTCAGAATCGCCCCAACTCACCGTCCGGTAAGGGTTTTCTGGTCACTCCGTACTTCAGTCGCCTACGGTGATGCCGTCGGGCGGGCCGTTCCGGTGCGGCGGCCGGCACGGATACGGGGCGAGGGCCCGTCATGCACAGGCGAGGAGAAAACGGTGTCGGTCGAGTCGGCCGAGCAGGTACTCGAACACACCCCGGACGCCCGCAGCTTCGCCCTCGCCAACCGGCTGTTCATGCACCGGGCCGTGCGGACGCCGGCCCGTGAACACGGGGTGCGGCAGTTCCTCGACATAGGCACCGGTGTGCCGACCGAGCCGAACCTGCACCAGGTCGCGCAGGCCGAGGCCGCGGAGTGCCGGGTGTTCTACGCCGACAACGACCCGATCGTGCTGGCCCACGCGCGGGCCCTGCTGCGCGGAACCCCTGAGGGCCGCATCGCCTATGTGCAGGCGGACGTGCGGGAGCCGAAGTCCATCCTGGAGTCCTACGAGGCCCGGGCCACGCTCGACTTCGACCGGCCGATCGCGCTGAGCCTGTGCGCCCTGATGCACTTCGTGCCGGACGAGCACGGCGCGTACGAGGTGGTGCAGGAACTGGTCGACGCGCTGCCGTCCGGCAGCTTCCTCGTCCTCAGCCACGGCACCGCCGACTTCGACCCGGAGGGCATGGCTCGTACCCAGGACGTGTACGTCCGTGCGGGCATCCCGATCCAGCTGCGTTCCAGGGCCCGGACAGCCCGCTTCTTCGCCGGGCTGGACCTGCTGCCGCCGGGGCTGGCCGTGACGCACCGCTGGCACCCGGAGCCGGGCCGGCCGCCGACCGACCTCACCGACGCCCAGGCCGGCTGCTACGGCGGGGTGGCCCGCAAGCCGTGACCTCACCGCTCGTCCGCGCCGGTCGGTCCGGCGGGCGAGCGGTCCGGTCAGCGGATCAGGACCAGTACGAGTATCGCGAGGGCGACGACCCCAGCCGCAATCACCGACGCCTTCCACCTGCCCTCGTCCGACAGCCGGCGCACGGTTCTGAGGCGTCCGTCAGCGCCCCGGAAGACGTAGAACTCCTGGTGGGGGGAGCCGGGCAGCCTCGCCGTGACGACCGTCAGACGCCTGAGGACGACCTGCCGTTCCCTCTCGTCCTTCCCGCGTCGCAGCTGTGACTCAAGGGCGGTGCGCTGGTCGAGGGAGAGGTCGGCGGGTAGAGAGTCGTCCGTGTCGAGGAGATCCTCCCGCCAGCCGCCGGCGTCCAGTTCCGACCCGATTCGCCTGGGTCGTGGGACGGGGGGAGTTATGGTCTTGGACTGCCGGGTCCACGCGATCCGTCCCGCGGTCCAGGACGTCAGGCTCCCGTGTCCCTCGCATGTGGTGCACTTGACGCTGCCCGTACGGCTGCACGCTGCGCACGGGATGCGCCCGGTCGCCGCGCACTCCGGACACCTGACCTTCCCCCAGCCCCGGCAGCCGGGGCACGCGCTGTCGGGCGTGTGGCATCCCTCGCAGGTCACCCGTTCGTCAGGACGGCCGGACTTGCCCGGCTTCGGAGGCCTGGGCGGGGTGCTCGGCAGACCGCCGTGCTTGAGGTACTGCGTGCACATGGCGACGCCCTGGCAGACGGTGCACACCTGGGCGGGTTCGCACGGACGGTACGTCATGCCCCGGCAGTCGGCGCACTGCCGTCGGCCGTTGCCGCAGTCGCAGGAACGAAGGTGCACCGTGCCGCGTTTGACCAGGTCGAGCGGCCGGTCGAGCGGTGACTCGCCGGGACCGAGTTTGTAGTCCCTCAGCACGTCGTAGGTCGGCCGGTCCGAGAGGCCGATGGTTCCGGGCCGGTGCCGCGTCTGCTCGGTGCGGTCCTCGACGCGGCGGGTGATCGTGCCCTCGAGAAGGTGTGAGCGGGTGAGCAGGAGGTCCTCGAGGGCCGGAGCGGGGTGCTTCCTCCGGCCGAAGCGCGTCAGGTGCGCGCCGATCGCCGCACGTACCTCCTCGTCGGACGGATCGTCTGCCGCCACGGCGTCACTCCCCCCAGTCGATCCCCTCCCACCCGGTACGGGCGGAACCGGTGCCGAGCGGAACAAGTGTGGCGGGAGCGGGTCGGCAGCAAAAGGGCGCAGAGACGGCGCGGGGACGAGCGAGCCGTCGTCGGCCAGGCCAGGAGAGCGATCGCGCACCGGGTTGAGCCGTTCGCCCCGTCGGGCTCTACCGCCGCGTGGGAGGATCGCTGACCATGAGTGCGTCCCCGGCCATACGGAGCCTGCGTGCCGCGGTTTTCGCCGCGGTGTGCGTGCTGCTTGCCGTGGCCGGGCACGGGCTCGGCACCGGGGACGTGCCGCCGCTGTGGGCGGACGGTGCCGGGTTCCTCGCCGTCCTCGCGGCCGGCTGGCTGCTCGGCGGCCGGGAACGGTCCCTGCCGGGCATCACCGCGGCCATGCTCGCCGTCCAGGCCGGACTGCACGCCGCGTTCTCCCGGACCACCACCACAGCCGAGCCGGTCATGCGGATGACCCGTGCGCAGATGGCGCAGATGACCCATGTGCACATGGCCCATATGCACATGGCCGGCCGGATGCCCGGCCCCACAGGCACCCACCCGCACGCCATGACCCCGCACGCGGTCCTCGCGCATGTGCTCGCCGCGCTCGTCGCCTCCTGGTGGCTGCGGCGAGGGGAGGCCGCCCTGTGGTCGTTGCTGAAGCGGGCGGTCGCCCTGCTGCCCGGGCTCGCGGCCTGGTGGTGCAGTTTCCCGACGCCGCTCCTTCTTCCCGTCGCTGACCGTGCGCAGCCGGACGCGGTACGACCGCGGACGCTGCTGCTCCGGCACGCGGTGAGCCGCCGGGGGCCGCCCACCCGGATCCCGTACACCGTCTGACCCCGTCACTTCACTCCCGTACGGAGATCCACTCACCCATGTCCACGATCCGCACCACCACCCTGCGCCGCGCCGGTCTCGGTGCCGTCCTCGCCGCCGCCGGTGTCCTGGCGGCGGCCGGTGCCGCCTCCGCGCACGTCACCGTCCACCCCGAGAGCTACGCCAAGGGCGCCACCGACGGTCTGCTGACCTTCCGCGTCCCCAACGAGGACGACTCCGTCAGCACCACGAAGGTGCAGGTGTACCTGCCGACCGACCACCCCGTCCTCGGCGTGCTGGTCCGCCCGCACGACGGCTGGACGCCGAAGGTGACCACCACCAAGCTCAAGACGCCGGTCAAGACCGACGACGGCACCATCACCGAGGCCGTCTCCGAGATCACCTGGACCGGCGGGAAGATCGGCGCGGGCGCCTTCGAGGACTTCGACGTCGCTTTCGGCCAGCTGCCGGACGACACCGACGCGCTGACGTTCAAGGCGCTCCAGACCTACTCCGACGGCAAGGTCGTCCGCTGGATCGAGCAGGCCGAGGAGGGGGCGGACGAGCCGGAGAACCCGGCACCGGTGGTCAAGCTCACGGCGGGCGGCGACAGCGGCGCGGCCCCGGCCGCGAAGACCCCCGCGGCGACGGCCCCCGACAGCACCTCCGAGGCCGCCTCCGGCAGTGACTCCACCGCGCGCGGTCTGGGCATCGCCGGTCTGGTCGTCGGCGCGCTCGGGCTGGCCGCGGCGGCCTTCGCGTTCGTCCGGACGCGCTCCGCCCGCTCGTAGCACGCCCGTCACGTCCGTCCCGCCTGACGTCCGACGCCTGACGTCCAACGCCGAAGGGCCCGGGCCACCAGTGGTGGTCCGGGCCCTTCGGCCGTCCGTTCGTCCGGATGTACCGACGGACGGGCGGACGTGTGGTCGTACGGTCAGTGCGCGGCCAGTTCCAGCACCTTCTGCTCGGCGCGGGCGGTCTGCTCGGGCCGGCGCGAGGTCGCCCACAGCCACAGCACGTCCCGGCCGAACGACCACACCAGCAGGGCCAGCGCCAGCAGCGCCACCCCGAAGTCGGCCGCGTACGGCAGGAGTCCGGAGCCCGCCAGCAGCAACAGGACGCCCTGGAGCGCGGCGACCGTCTTGCGGGCGGTGCTCGGCGGCAGCGCGTTGTTCAGCCACGGCCACACCCGGGCGGCGGCGACGAAGGCGTAGCGCATACCGCCGATGAGCAGCACCCAGGGGCCGACCTCCATGGAGACGTAGACGCTGAGCACCAGGATCAGGAACGCGTCGACCTCCATGTCGAAGCGGGCGCCCAGCGCGGTCGACGTGCCGGTGCGGCGGGCCACCTTGCCGTCGACGCCGTCCAGGATCAGGGCCACGGCGGTCAGGCCGACCAGGAGGGTGACCGGCGGCGTGCTCTCGAAGGAGTCGGCGACCAGCGCCGTCACCCCGCCGACCAGGGTCGCGCGGCCGAGGGTGACCCGGTTGGCGGGGCCGAAGGAACGCAGTCCGGAGCGGTGCAGGGCGCGGGAGAGCACCGCCCAGGTCGCGATCGCGAACGTCAGACCGGTCACCCAGCCCGCCGGGCCCATCCCGATCGCCGTGCCGAGCAGGGCCAGCAACAGGATCTGTACGCCCGCTCCCACAGCGGTCTCCTGCTGGACCAGCCTTGCGTCGTAAGTGTTGTTCAGGGCCACCGCACATCCTCCGGCCGAGTGACAGAGTCGATCAACGCCGCGTACTGTGCGCGGCCTGTGCACATCTCGGTACGTGAACAACGTGTCGATCGTTCAGGAGGATGCCGATGAACCGTTCCGCCCGCGCCTTCTGGCTCCGCTCACCGGGTCACGGCGAGGTCCGTGAACTCACCCTCGCGGAGCCCGCCGAGGACGAGGTGGTGGTGCGGTCGCTGTGGTCCGGCATCAGCCGCGGCACGGAGACGCTGGTCTTCCGCGGCGGTGTCCCGGCCAGTCAGCACGCCGTCATGAGGGCGCCGTTCCAGGAGGGCGACTTCCCCGGACCGGTCAAGTACGGCTACCTCAACGTCGGCGTGGTGGAGGAGGGACCCGCTGAGCTGACCGGCCGTACGGTCTTCTGCCTCTACCCGCACCAGACGCGTTACGTCGTTCCGGTGAGCGCCGTGACCGTGGTGCCGGACAACGTGCCCGCCGAGCGGGCGGTGCTCGCCGGCACGGTGGAGACGGCCGTGAACGCGCTCTGGGACGCGGCCCCCCTGGTCGGCGACCGGATCGCCGTGGTCGGCGGCGGCATGGTCGGCTGCTCGGTGGCCGCCCTGCTCGCCCGCTTCCCGGGCGTGCGCGTGCAACTCGTCGACGCCGACCCGGCGCGCTCCTCGGTGGCCGAGGCGCTCGGCGTCGGCTTCGCCACCCCCGAACGCGCCCTCGGCGACTGCGACCTCGTCGTGCACGCCAGCGCCACCGAGCAGGGCCTCGCCCGGTCCCTGGAGCTGCTGCGCGCCGAGGGCACGGTCATCGAGCTGAGCTGGTACGGGGACCGCAGGGTCGCCCTGCCGCTCGGCGAGGCGTTCCACTCCCGCCGGCTCACCGTCCGCGGCAGCCAGGTCGGCACCGTCTCCCCGGCCCGCGCGAACCGTAGTTACGCCGACCGGCTGGCCCTCGCCCTGGACCTCCTCGCCGACCCGGCGCTGGACGCGCTGATCACCGGCGAGTCCGCCTTCGAGGACCTCCCGGAGGTGATGCCCAGGCTCGCCTCGGGGGAGATTCCGGCGCTCTGCCACCGCGTCCGGTACGACAAGAGCGCCTGACCTGAGAAAAGAGTGAGAGACGGCTGAACACGGGGAAGCGAAGAGCCGTACTACACGGCATCCCCGGCGCGCTTCGGCCGGGGACCAGACGCGCCGCACCTGGAGGGTCGTCCGTTGTTCAGTGTCACCGTCCGCGATCACATCATGATCGCCCACAGCTTCCGCGGTGAGGTCTTCGGACCCGCGCAGCGCCTGCACGGAGCTACGTTCCTGGTGGACGCCACCTTCCGGCGCGAGGAGCTGGACGACGACAACATCGTCGTCGACATCGGCCTGGCCACGCAGGAACTCGGTGCCATCACCAGTGAGCTGAACTTCAGAAACCTGGACAACGAGCCGGACTTCGCGGGGATCAACACCTCGACGGAGTTCCTGGCCAAGGTCGTAGCCGACCGGCTGGCCGAGCGGGTCCACCTGGGCGCGCTCGGCGAGGGCGCCCGGGGCCTGACGGGCATCTCCGTCACCCTGCACGAGTCGCACGTCGCGTGGGCGAGTTACGAGCGTGCCCTGTGACCGACACGACCGTCGGGCACACGCCCCTCGCCTACGTGCCCGCACAGACGGTGCCCGCACAGACGGTGCCCGTACAGACCGCGGCCCGGAAGAACGGCGAGATCAGCCCCATGTCCCTGCGCTCCGTGCACTTCGTGCTGCCGGGCGGTGTCGACGACCCGGCCGCGCCCAGCGGCGGCAACGCCTACGACCGGCGGGTCAGCCTGGACCTGCCCGGTTTCGGCTGGCAGGTCCACCAGCACGCCGTGCCCGGCAGCTGGCCCCGCCCCGGCGCCGCCGCCCGTACCGAGCTGGCCCGCACGCTCAGCCAGCTGCCCGACGGATCGGTGGTCCTGCTGGACGGGATCGTCGCCTGCGGTGTCCCCGAGATCATCGTCCCGGAGGCCGAACGCCTGCGGCTCGCCGTCCTCGTCCACCTGCCGCTCGGTGACGAGACCGGTCTGGCCGCCGAGGTGGCCGCCGATCTGGACGCGCGCGAACGTACGGTCCTGCGGGCGGTGCCCGCGGTCATCGCCACCAGCGACTGGGCGGTCCGCCGCCTCGTCTCGCACCACGGCCTCGCCCCCGACCGGGTCCATGTCGCCGCCCCCGGCGCCGACATCGCCCCCCTCGCCTCCGGCACCGACGGGGTCTCCCGGCTGCTGTGCGTCGCCGCGGTCACCCCGCGCAAGGGGCAGCACCGGCTGGTCGAGGCGCTCGCCGCGGCGGCCGACCTGCCGTGGAGCTGTGTGTGCGTCGGCGGGCTCGGCCAGGACCCCGAGTACGTCGCCCATCTGCGGAACCTGATCCGCGAGCACGGCCTGGAGGACCGGCTCCACCTCGCCGGACCGCAGGCCGGAGCCGAACTCGACGCCAGCTACGCGGCCGCCGACCTGATGGTCCTCACCTCCTACGCCGAGACGTACGGCATGGCGGTCACCGAGGCCCTCGCGCGTGGCATCCCGGTGCTGGCGACCGACGTCGGCGGGCTCCCGGAGGCCGTGGGCCGCGCCCCCGACGGCGGTGTCCCCGGCATCCTCGTCCCGCCGGAGGACCCCGCCGCGCTCGCCGCCGAACTGCGCGGCTGGTTCGGCGAGGCGGACGTACGGCGCCGTCTCAAGGCCGCGGCCCGCGGCCGCCGGGCCTCCCTCGGCGGCTGGGCGGCGACCGCCAAGACCCTCGCCGGTGTACTGGGCCGGCTCCCGAGCGAACCCCGGAGGGCGGCATGAGGAAGACGACGGCCACACCGGCGGACCTGGCGCGGCGCGTGCAGGTCATCCCGCCGCAGCCCGGACCACGGGAGGCCGCGGACACGGTGGAAGCGAACGGTACGGGAGCTGTGGTGGACGCAACGGACGTGACGGTCGCGACGGACACGGCGGTCGCGACGGACACGGCGGTCGCGACGGACACGGTGATCACGGCGAACACGGAGATCGCGGCGGACGCCGTGATCGCGGGCGCCGGGCCGGTCGGCCGGTCCGAGGAGCGGGCCACCGTACGGCTGCGGGAGAGCGGCCCCGACGAACCGCCGCGCTACGCCCCCGAGTGGCTGGAGCTGCGCGAGGGCGCCGACGCCGCGGCGCGGTCGCTGGACCTGCTGGACCCGCTGCGCGTGCGGCTCGCCGACCTGCCCGGCCGGGCCGGGTCCGTCATCCACGACCTGGGCTGCGGCACCGGCTCGATGGGCCGCTGGCTCGCCCCCCGCCTCGACGGCGCCCAGCACTGGGTCCTGCACGACCGCGACCCCTACCTGCTGCACTTCGCCGCCGTGGCCTCCCCGCGGTCGGCCGCCGACGGCAGCCGGGTCACCGTCGAGACGCGGCGCGGTGACGTCGCCCGGCTGACCCCGGACGCCCTGGTCGGCGCCTCGCTGGTGACGGCCTCGGCGCTGCTGGACGTGCTCACCCGCGAGGAGGTCGACACCCTCGCCGCGGCCTGCGCGGGCGCCGGATGCCCGGCGCTGCTGACGCTCTCCGTCGCCGGACGCGTCGAACTCACCCCCGCCGACCCGCTGGACGCGGAGATCACCGCGGCCTTCAACGCCCACCAGCGGCGTGACGGGCTGCTGGGTCCCGACGCCGTCACGGCCGCCTGCGAGGCCTTCTCCGCGCATGGCGCGACGGTGAAGCTGCACCCGAGCGCCTGGCGGCTCGGCCCCGACGAGCGCGCGCTGACCGCCCAGTGGCTGCGCGGCTGGGTCGGCGCCGCCGTGGAGGAGTGCCCCGAACTGGCCGAACGCGCCGAGGTGTACCTCGCGGACCGGCTCGCCGCCTGCGCGGCCGGCGAGCTGAACGTCGTCGTCCACCACAGCGATCTGCTGGCGCTGGCCCGGCCGACGGGCGGAGAGGCGTCATGACCGCGGAGACGGCGGGCGCGGTCGTGCCCGTGCCGGCACGGCCGGTGCCGCGGACCGGAGCGGGCCGTGCCACGGTCCGGGCCGCTGCGGCCGGGTCCCGGGCCCGCAATGGGGCGATCGGGTCCGAGGGCTGTGACGCGGCCGACCGGACCGGCTCGGCGGTACGCGGCGAGCAGTCCGTACGTGCCGGGGCGGCCGTGGGCGGCGAGCAGCCCGGGTCCGCCGACCCCGTACGGGCCGAGCGCGCCGCCGCCCCGGCGGCGGACGCCGACGTGCCCGCCGTCTCCGCGCCCGCCGTCTCCGCGAAGCGTTCCCGGGCGGTCCTCGCCCGGTTCGACTCCCGGGCGCTGCGCACCCATCTGGGCACCGCCGTCGGAGTCGCCATCCTGGCCGTCCTGCTGTGGCGGCTGGGCACCGGTGTCTTCCTGGACGGGCTGCGGCGGATCGACGCGGTCACCCTGCTGCTGTCGGTCGGCATCGGCGCGGTCACCACGGTGTTCAGCGCCTGGCGCTGGGCACTGGTCGCCCGGGGCCTGCGCATCGAGCTGCCGCTCGGCCCGGCCATCGCCGACTACTACCGCGCGCTGTTCCTGAACGCGGCCCTGCCCGGCGGCGTCCTCGGCGACGTCCACCGGGCCGTCCACCACGGACGGAGCGCCGGTGACATCGGGCGTGGCGTGCGGGCGGTGGTGCTGGAGCGGGTCGCGGGACAGGTCGCGCTCACCGTGGCAGGCGTAACGGTCCTCCTGGCGCTGCCGTCCCCGGTCAGGGACGATGCCCGCCACCTCGCGCCCCTCGTCGGCCTCGGCCTGCTGGGCGTGCTGGCCGTCTTCGCGGCCCTGCGGATGAACCGCGCTCCCGCGCAGTCGCGTCGCGGGCGGGCGCTGCGCGCGACGCTCGCCGAGGCCCGGGAGGGACTGCTGTCCCGGCGCAACGGGCCGGGTGTCGCGCTGTCCTCGGCGGTCGTGCTGGCGGGCCACCTGACGATGTTCGTGCTGGCCGCCCGGGTGACCGGGTCGGGCGCGTCCGTCCTGGTGCTGCTGCCGCTGGCCGTGCTCGCCCTGGTCGCCATGGGCCTGCCGCTGAACGTCGGCGGCTTCGGTCCCCGCGAGGGCGTCACCGTCTGGGCGTTCGGCGCCGCCGGGCTCGGCGCGAGCAACGGGCTGGCCGTCGCCGTCGTGTACGGGGTGCTCAGCTTCGCCGCCGCCCTGCCCGGCGCGCTGGTGCTGGTCGTGCGCTGGTACCAGGGGGTGCGGGCGGGCCGCCCGGCCGCAGCGGACCCGGTCGCCGCCACCGTCGTACCGGTCGCGGCCGCCGGCACCTTCGTACCGGACGGGCCGGCCGGGACCGTCGTACCGGACCCGGCCGCCGGCCGCACACCCGACGGGTCCTACCGTCCGTCGGACGCCCCCGAATCGGCGCCCGAGCCCTCGCCCGAGTCCGCGCCCGAGCCCTCGGCATCGCGTCCGGTGAGCAGCGAGAAATACACGCCGAAGGAATCGGTGAGAGCGGCCAGCAGCGCCTTTCCCTTTTCCGCGGAACCGAGGGACGGACGCCCGATGACACCGGAATCGGTATAGGCGGACATTCCCGTGGTGAGGAGATGACGACGGTCGTCCGCGACGAAATCGGCGGACTCGTAACCAGGACGGATCAATTCGGGATGAGCGTGCAGCAGGACGGAGGTCTCGATTTCTCCCGCGTGCATGTCGGTCAGCAGCGAGGTCTCCACCCCGGCCCGCTCCCGGGCCGCCTCCCAGTCCTCCGCGGCCGGGAACAGGGCCATCCGCTCACCGCGCGCGGAGGCCTCCTGGACGACGTTTCCCAGCACGTAGTTGCCGCCGTGGCCGTTGACCACCACCAGGACCTCGACGCCCGACCGGCGCAGCGACTCGGCGATGTCCCGCACCACCGCGTGCAGGGTGGCCGCGGAGATGCTGACGGTTCCCGGCCAGGCGGCGTGCTCGTGCGAACAGGAGATCGTCACCGGCGGAAGGAGGTGCACCGGGTACGCCTCGGCGATGTCCCGGGCCACGGCACAGGCGATCAGGGTGTCGGTCGCCAGCGGCAGGTACGGACCGTGCTGCTCGAAGCTGCCGACGGGAAGGACGGCGACCTGTGTTGAGCCGCCCGCCCCCCGCGCCCGTACGTCTTCCGTAGTGTCCGTCGGCACCAAGCCGTATGCCGCCGCACGCGCGCCCGAACCACTCATTTCTTTCACGGCCTTTCGTCTCTGCTTAGGAATCAGATCATGACAGACAACATCGGCGTACTCGGCAAGAAGTCCCCACAGCGCACGGGCGTGGAACGCGTTGTGAATGCCCCGCTGCCCACCGTGTACGGGAAATTCCAGGCGATCGGTTACATGGACCACGACCGCGGCGACGAGCAAGTGGCCCTGGTCTACGGCGACATCGGCGCCGAGGGCGTGCTCACCCGGCTGCACTCGGAGTGCCTGACCGGCGACGCGTTCGGCTCCCAGCACTGCGAGTGCGGCGACCAGCTCGCCGCCGCGCTGCGCGCCGTGGTCGCCGAAGGCAGCGGCATAGTCGTCTACTTGAGGGGCCACGAGGGCCGCGGCATCGGCCTGCTCGGCAAGCTGCGCGCGATGGCCCTCCAGGCGGAGGGGCTGGACACGGTCGAGGCGAACCTCGCGCTGGGCCTGCCGGTGGACGCCCGGGACTACGGAGTGGCCGCCGGGATCCTGAACGACCTCGGCGTGCGTTCCGTCCGGCTGATGTCCAACAACCCGCGCAAGCGCGAGGACCTGGTACGGCACGGCATCCAGGTCGCCGAGACGGTGCCGCTGCTGATCCCGCCGTGCGAGAACAACATCACCTATCTCAGGACCAAGCGGGAGCGTCTCGACCACGTCCTGCCGCACCTCGACGCGGTCGCGCACTGGTCCTGACCCGCTCCACGCGGAGTCCCGAGGCGCCCGCGACGGCGAGCGCCGGCGACAGTGCCGGCAACGGCCCCGGCCCATCCCGTGCCGGGGCCGCCCGCCGGGCGGAGCCGCGTCGTCAGTGCGCGGCGGCCTCGTGCACCAGCCGCTTCAGGTCCTGGTAGAGCGCGTGCGAGGACCGCGGGCGCACCTGGGTCAGGAACTGCACGCTCAGATCGCGGCTGGGGTCGACCCAGAACGTCGTCGTGGCCACCCCGCTCCAGCCGTACATGCCGAGGCCGGTCGAGGCCTTGGTCCGGGCCGGGTCGATGACCACGGAGACGCCCAGGCCGAAGCCGACGCCCTCGTTGCCCGGCTCGTCGTGCGCCGGACGGCTGCCGAAGGCCCGCATGTCGACACCGCCGGGAAGCTGATTGCTCGTCATGAGGTCCACGGTGTCGGCGGAGAGCAGCCGGGTGCCGTCGAGTTCCCCACGGCGGCGCAGCAGTTCGGTGAACCGGTGCACGTCGTACGCACTCGCCACCATGCCCCCGCTGCCGGACAGGAACCGGGGCCGTCCGTGCAGCGGCAGTCCGGCGATCGGCTCGATTCCGCCGTCGCCGGTCTCGCCGTACAGCTCCGCCAGCCGGCCCGCCTGGTCCGCGGGGACACAGAACCCGGCGTCCGTCATCCCGAGCGGGCCGAAGACCCGCTCGGCGAGGAAGACGTCGAGCGGCTGCCCGGACACCACCTCGATCACCCGGCCCAGCACGTTGGTGGCGACCGAGTAGTTCCACTCGGTGCCCGGTTCGAACTGCAACGGCAGGCTCGCGTAGACGTCGATGGTCTCCGCCAGGTTCGCGCCCGACGGCACCGACGACTCAAGACCGGCCGCCCGGTAGAGGGCGTCCACTGGGTGGGAGTGGTAGAAGGCGAAGGTCAGACCCGCCGTGTGGGTGAGCAGATGACGGATCAGGATCGGTCCGTCGGCGGGCCGGGTGCGCATCCCGTCGCCGGAACCGTCGACGTACACCCGCGGGTCGGCGAAGGCGGGCAGGTGACGGGCGACCGGGTCGTCGAGCGAGAGCCGGCCCTCCTCCATCAGCAGCAGCGCGGCAACGGTGGTGACCGGCTTGGTCATCGAGTAGATCCGGTACAGCGTGTCGGACTCGACCGGCAGACCGGCGGCGAGGTCGCGGTGACCGTACGTGGTGAGGTGGGCGACGCGGCCGCCGCGGGAGACCGCCACGAGATAGCCCGGCAGCCGCCCTTCCTCGACCTGCTGGGCGAAGTGCCGGTCGAGCCGGTCCAGTGCCTCGGGATCCAGTCCGACCTCACCCGGGTCGACCTCTTGTCGCAGCTGTGCCATCGTTCTCCTCCGGTCGCGCGCGTACGAGGTGCTGTCGGGCATACCCGGCCTCGACCACCTCGTTCATCATGGTCGCGCAGGATTACGTGAACCGGGCCTGTCGGTGCGATGTTCGGCCGGTGTCGTGACGGAACGCACGGGCAGGGCCCGGGCCGTCACCGCCGCCGCAACGGCCACGACCGCGAGGACGGGCAGCGGCGCGCGGCTCCCGCCGAGCGCCATGCACGTGCTCGCCACGGCCGTGCCGAGCACCGGGCCGACGTTCATCGCGGTCTGCTGAAGCCCGCCCGCCACCCCGGCCGACTCGGCCGGCGCCTGCCGTACGACGACATGGGTGCCCGCCACCATCACCGTGCCGAACCCGGCGCCCAGCAGTGCGAACCCGGTGCACAGCGCGGGCGTGCCGGTGGCCCGCCACAGCAGCAGGATCCCCGCGGCGAGGACGACCGCCGCAGGCATGGTCGTGGCCCTGGCGCCGCAGCGGCGCAGCAGCACGACACAGGCGGGTGCGGCGGCCACCATGAGCGCGGCCAGCGGCAGACCGACCAGGGCGCTGTGGAACGGGTCGAGACCGAGCTCGCCCTGGAGGAGGTAGACGCAGGCGAACAACGTGCCGTGCAGCGCGGCCGACGCGGTCATCAGAACGCCGAGGGCCGCCGCGACGGCGGGCGTGCCGACGACAGCAGGCGGGACCAAGGGGTCCGGGGTCCTGCGCTCATGGCGGACGAAGGCGACCGCGGCGACGGCGGACGCGGCCAGGCCCAGACCGGCGGCCGTCGTCCAGCCGGACTCCGGCAGTGCGACGAGGGAGTGGACCAGACAGGCGAGACAGACCGCGAGCAACAGGGCGCCGGCCAGGTCGAGTCGCCGCGGAGCCGCCGGTGCGGGCGGCGGGGCGGATGCCGGTCGCCGCGTCCGGTCGCGGCCGGTGAGCGCGAGCGTGCCGAACAGCAGCGCGGGCAGGACGTTCACGAAGAACACCGCCCGCCAGCCCAGTGCGGTCACCAGCGCCCCGCCGACGACGGGTCCCGCGGCGGCCGCCACCGCGATCGCTGCCGTGCGTACGGCGATGGGCACACGGAGCCGGTCGGGCGGGAACGCGGCCCGCAGCATCCCCAGGGTGGCCGGCTGCAACAGCGCGCCGAACACCCCCTGGGCGACCCGCAGTCCGATCACCCAGCCGACGCCCGGCGCCAGTCCGATGCCGGCCGACACGGCCCCGAACCCGAGCATCCCGACGCCGAAGGCACGCCGGTGCCCGTAGCGGTCGCCGAGCCGCCCGGCGAACACCAGCAGACCGGCGACGGCGATGAGATATCCGGTGCCGGTCCACTGGACCTGTGTGAAGGAGGCGCCCAACTGCCTTTGCAGCGTGGGCTGCGCGACGGTGAGGACGGTGCCGTCCAGGGCGACGATCGCGGCGCCCGCCACACTGCCGGCGAAGGCGAGACGGCGGCCGCCGACAGGCGTCGGCGGAAGAGAGGCCGAGGAAGGGGCCTCCAGGGGCGGGGAGTTCGAGGGAGGGGAGTCCGAGGGCCGGAACGGTTTCACGCGGGAGCCTCCGGTCCGAGGTGCGCGTCGAGCGCGGCCCGCAGCACCGGTGTGAAGTCCTGCGACTTGGTGGCGAGTTGGAGGCTGCCCCAGCTCCACAGCTGGGCGACGCCGTGCAGGTTCGCCCACAGGGCGCCCGCCACCGTCGGTGCGTGCGCCTCCGGCCGGACCCGGCCGACCAGATCCACCAGTACACCGAAGAGCGGCAGGCTGGTGTCCCGCAGCCCCAGATGCCCGCTCTCCAGCAGGTCGTGACGGAACATCAGCTCGTACATCCCCGGGTTGCCGAGGGCGAACTCCAGGTAGGCCCGGCCGAGCTCCGTCAGCTGCGCCCGCGCGGCGGCGACCGGCTCCTTCCCGGTTCCGTCCACCTGCGCGAGGGCCGTCCTCGCCCTGTCCGCGAGCTCGGCGAAGCCGCGGCGCGCGATGGCCGACAGCAGCTCCAGATGGGTGGGGAAGTGGCGGCGCGGGGCGCCGTGCGAGACACCGGCCCGGCGGGCGATCTCGCGCAGGGTGAGCGCCTGGGCACCTTCGGCGGCGACGAGCTCGACACCGACGTCGACCAGGCGGTCCCGCAGTCCCGTGGGAGGTTCCGTCATAGGCATAGACACTGTCTACCAGCGTCTGTAGACAGTGTCTATCGTCAAAGCGGGCGAGGTTGCCCGGTCCGGGAATTCCGGCACCGGAGAGTTCCGTTGTTCATGTCATGACTCAGGACGCGACGCAGGACGCACTTCTGAAGCTGCTCTCCGAGGACCACGGCGGGGTGCTGGTCACCCTCAAGGGCGACGGCCGCCCCCAGCTGTCGAACGTCAACCACGCCTACTACCCCGACGAGCGGACCGTCCGGGTCTCGCTCACCGACGACCGGGCCAAGACGCGCAATCTGCGCCGGGACCCGCGCGCCTCGTACCACGTGACCAGCCCCGACCGCTGGGCCTACACGGTCGCCGAGGGCACGGCCGAGCTGTCGCCCGTGGCGAAGGACCCCCACGACGACACGGTGGAGGAACTCGTGCGCCTCTACCGTGACGTCCAGGGCGAGCACCCCGACTGGGACGACTACCGGGCCGCCATGGTCCGCGACGGCCGGCTCGTGCTGCGGCTGCGGGTCGAGCGGGCCTACGGGATTCCGCGGGCGTAGGCCCGCACACGGCCGCCGGACGGCCAGTCGGCCAGTCGGCCAGTCGGCCACTACGATGCGGGCCCGGTCCGTTCAGTGAAC